>DATHCF010000435.1:0-12760 GCA_035319705.1 Acidimicrobiales bacterium
GAGAAGCGCTTGCCACGCCCTATTCTCGTATGCATTCAGCCCTTGACAGGGGCACCCGGTTGCCGGTTGAGGTCACATCGGCTCGAAGGCCACCCGCTCGGGATCACGCTCGCGGCGCTGAGTGATCTCAGGCGGAGCCACCCGCTGGGACCTGGCCGGAGCCCCTGGCTTGGCCGCCCGACCATCGACCCCCCAGCGGGCTGATTCGCCGAGGTTTCATGCAGCGTTCATCCCCAGTTCACACCCCTTCGTTAGGGTGCGAGGGGTAGGGGAAGGAGCCCCAAGCAACGTCGAATCCAGGGAGTTCGCGATGGCTATCTCCCATCCGGTTGCAGCACGAGCTGTCGAACTGGTCGAAGTGGGTGGTTCCGTCATGGTGAGAACTCGGTACCTGGGGTCCTGGACGACGGGGTTCGAAGTAGTTGAGCTACTCGATCGTGGTTACCGGTTGCGACGAACATCTGACGGAGCGGTGCTGCATGATGTTATCGACTTCGAGGATGTGAGAAGGCGGTGATTCGGTAGGGCTTCGTCCCCACTCCGTTGTCCGGTATCGCTTAGGGGATACCCGGTCGCCTTCCGCTGGCACGACCTGGCCCGACCCTCTGGCCTGGCCATCCCGGTCCCGGCAGTACCGCTCGGTCTGAGGTCAGTGGCCGAGCACGCGACTGAAATGGCGCTTTCGGGCGGCGTCGCCTCCTACACTTTTGTTGCATGTCAACAGGAGACCGCGTCCCCCTCGTCCGGTCCGGTTACGACCGGTTCAACGAGCAGGACCTCGATCGCCTTCTTGCTCTCTTCACCGACGACATCGAGTGGCCAGATGTCATGAACGGTGGAGTTCTTCATGGGATCAGCGAAGTTCGGGAATACTTCGAGCGGATTTTCGCGATCACCACACTGCATGTAACTGTGGGCGACGTTGTCGAGATCGGCGACGCCGTGGTCGCCGCCACCTACCAGCAGTTCTACGACTTGGACGGGAAGGCGCTCGGGGAGCCGAGGATGGTTGTCAATCGGTTTAGCTTCCGCGGCGATCTCGTGGGGAGGATGGAGCTCACCAGCCAAGAAGACATTCCCCAAGAGGTGCGGCGTCGTTTCAGGGGATTCTGAGCAACCACAGCGGGATTGACCTTGGCCAAACGGTCCCACCCGGCGGTCATCAGGTGGTGACAAGTGTCCATATGAGCGTGACGGTGATCGTCTGGTTGCAGTAGGTGGAGCACGTTGAATCACTCGACGGTAGTCCGCTGATGGTGAACTTGTACCAGGTGTTGGTGACCGGGTTCGAGATGGCGTACGCCCCGCCCGACGACCAGTTGGCCAAGGTGGCCCCCTGGGTGCCGATGGTGGTGTTGGTGCCGCCGGTGGGGTAGTTGGTGCAGGAGCCGTTGTTGGTGTTCGACCCACCCGTGAGGGGGACTGTGCCGCTGGTGTTCAACTCAGCGGTGTTGATGGTCAGCTGGTTCTGCAAAGTGTTCTGACCCGACCCGCTGAGTGTGGCGCCCAAGGTGAGCGCGGAGACGGTGGCGCTGCCGGAGAAATCCACGCCGATGCAGGCGGTGGTAGCGGACGACCCCGGCTCCAGGTTCGTCACGTCGAAGGTAGCCGTGCCGGTGCTCGTGGCCGAACCGCCTTGACCTCCCTGGTTGTCCTGCAGGAGCACGGTGTTGGTGGAGAACGCGTTGTCGGGATTGCTATTGGTGATCGTCCACGCCGCCCATGCACTGACCGAGACCAGGGAAGCGAGAAGGAGGAGGAAAGGTGTCGAAAGCAGAAGCTTCCTACCAAACCTCCTTTGTCCATCTTCGACGCCGTGTCCTTCGGTCATCTTTTCCCCAACGTCCGGCCAACAGACGACTAGTAAGTAGTCTGCTCACCCGTCTGCTACCAGCGGGCGTCGAGCGCGGCGAGCGATGCCAGGTAAACCCGCTCCTCTTCGGTCAACTCGACAAACTGCATCCCGACCCGAAGTTCGTCACTCCGGCCCTCTTGGACGTGTCGGACCTCTCCTTTCAGTTGGACGGCCAGAAGAATGCGCTGTCCGTTTGTCTCTTCAGGTGTCGCGTCGAGAAGCTCAAGACCGGCCCCCGCTGAAGAGATGTCAACGATGCGGCAGTCCCGCCAGCGCCGCTCGGGGTCACCCTCGATCACATACCGGCCTCGCCAGTCAGTGAACTGCCGAGGTAGGAGTCGCCGGTGCTGCACCTCGCTCAAGCACTCGTCACTCCCGAGGTCCAGCTCCGTCATCACAAGACCTCTCGTTCGAGTACGCGAAGGAACAGGGGAACGAGTTGCGGGTCGAACTGGCAGCCGCGCTCGTTATCGATTCGCACCTTCGCCTCGCTTGGGGTGAAAGGCCGCTGCCGATAGGGGCGGGAGTGCGTGAGGGCGTCGTACACATCCGCCAGCGTGACAATGCGGGCGAGTAAGGGGACGTCTTCACCAGCCAGACCGTCTGGGTATCCGGTGCCATCCCACCGCTCGTGGTGGCCGCGTACCGCTGTTGCGACCGGCTCAAGTCGATCTGAGACCCTCATCAGGATGTCGAACCCCACCACGGGGTGGAGCTTTACCTCTTCCCACTCTTCAGCTGTGAGCGGTCCTGGCTTTCGAAGGATTGCCTCTGAGACACAGAGCTTTCCCAGATCGTGGAGGATGCCTGCCCAGCCGAGTGCCGAGCGCATGGGGCCGTCGACACCGACCAGGTCTCCGAGCTTGAGCGCCAAGTGCACAACCCGTTGGGAGTGGTCGAAAGTGGCGATGTCATAGCTGGCCACGGCGTTGCCGAAAGCCGAGGCAAGCCCACAGTGCATTGCGATCGTGTCCTTCACCGGCGTTCGTCCTTCTAAATATCCGCAGCTATCGGCACCGTTGCCGTATGCAACTAGGGCCGAAGGTCACTGTTCGACAGTGGTGAGGCGACCTCTCTGGTGACAGCTGACAAAACGAAAGATCCTTGGCGAAGCGCCTTGAACTTGTTGATCCGTTGTCCAGGTCGGGACACGCTCACTCGGAGCGGTGTTGCTCGGGCCGACTTCCCTGAAGGTCGGCTCTGTCGCGCGCTTCGGCTCTGAGAGACCGTCACCCCGTCAGCTCGGAGCATGGCCCAGATCTTTCGATGTCCCCATGCTGAGAACTAGTGAGCCTGGACAGCCGCCGGCTCCACGACCTCGTCGACCACCGGAGCCGGCCAGCGCCGTGCCTCCCGGCCGCGTAAGTGAACTGACCGCCAGTAGTAGTAACTCGAGCGGGGGATCCCGAGGCGCCAGCAGAACCGAGCGACGGACATCTTCCCCTCGGTCCAAAACAATTCTAGGTCCTCGTAGCCGGTAGGGAACCCCCCCTCTCTCTCTCTTTCGCCAGGTCCGCAACTCCACGTAGGCCTCGCCCAGCGGCGGTCGCTTCTTCGACCTTCTCCTCGAGCTCTCCCTCCCTTTTCGAGCTGGGCTTTCTAGGATTGTCCCCACGATCGAGAACCTCTCGCCCAGCCTCGATGAACTGCTTCAGCCACTTGGAGATCGTGGTCCGAGGCAGCTCCATTCGGCGTCCCGCCTCAACTTGGGTCATGTCGCCCTTGAGGACGCTCAGTACCACCGCGACCTTCTCGTCGGTCGTCCGGAACGGCTTTCTCCCCACGTCCCCCCTCCTCAGACGCCTATTACTTCTCAGTGTCCAAGAAAGTTTGACGCGCGACAAAACCAGTACACCCAAGGAATCACCTGGGTCCAGCTTTGCCATCTGGGGCGCCTGCCGCCCGGAATCCCCCCGGCTAACAGCCTCGCGGGATGCTCAGCCGCTACCCCGCTCCCGAAGATGAGACACTGATGACGCCGATACGAGCCAGTACCTCCGGGTGGTTGATCAACGCCACGTGACCCGGTGCCCTGTCCACGATGACCCGCTCGGAGTCTGACTCCGTTGCTTGGCCATCGGTGGTCAGCAGGACCCGCTTGGCTCCCGGCATGACCGGGAGTGCCGAGGACGTTCGGACCAGCCGATCGCCATCACTCGCGATCAGGGTCAGCGACGGCGCCCGATCGCCTAGCGCCCGGCGATGCTGGCGCAGGTGCTCGGCACCTACGGAGAAGACACGTCCAGAACCGGGCATGCCGGTCACCGCCCCGAAGGGCGAGGCGATGGCGACGGTTGTGATATCCAGGTCCGTGTGCCCATGGGCGAACAGTGCGGCCAGGTAGCCGCCCAGCGAGTGCCCTATAAACAAGAACCGTCGGCCCGGGTACTTCGCCAGCTTGCGTTCCAGCAGCGGTCGGATCCAGGAGTAGGTCCAGTCCGGCGGGGCTAACCCAAACCAGGGCGGGTGCACCAGTTCGTCGCCGCTGGCGGCACGGTACAGGCGCTCGGTGACCTGACGATGGACGAAGTCGGTTGGGAGAGCGAGGGTGGGGTAGCGACCACGTGACCGGGTGCCCGCTCCGGAGAGGACGACGACCACTCGCCTGACCGTCTCGGGGGGCCGGGTAGAGGCAGCCACGGCAGGCAAGGCTGACGAGACCGATGCATCACGCTCAACACCCGTCGTCATAGTTCCCTTCCATCACTTCTTGACTTCCTCAATGCAATTGAGCCGCCGGGGAAGAGGAACTGAATAGGGACGGAGTGCCCTGTTTTCACTCAGCAGCCCTCGAGCCCGGACAACCATGGGGGTCAAGTCAAGGTCATCTGTGCGGTGCCTGGCTGCTCTGCCGACCCGAAAATGTCGGCGATTGCCCGGCCAAAAGCGGTGCGACCCGGTCGCATAATGCCGGAACCAGGTCAGGCTGACACCCGTCGTGGACCAGGGCCAGCCAGCCCCGACCATCCGGATAATCCGCCACCCTTGTCATTCCCGGTCGGGTACCCCGTCTCGCCCACCCGCCCGATCAGGCACGTTGCGGGCAGTGTCGAGTTCCGCAGGTGCCGACGAGAGCTAGTCCGGGTACTGGTCCCGAACGGCTGCCATCGGTGGTCGCCTCCTTCGATGAATGACGGCGTTTGTAGCGAACAGGCCTATAGCCAACAGAGGAAGGACCAGGATCCAAGGCGCCTCGGGAACACCACTGCCAGGATTCGACCCCAAGTCACTTTCACTCTCTGCCAATGTCTGATACGTCTTCTGGTTGTCGTTGCTGTAATAGCCCACGGCGACACAGACGCAGGACGGCGAGAGCCCCCGGGATGGTGCGGCGGCAGCTGATAGCTCGGTCGGCCAACACGCCAGAGAGCGAAGGAACGAAGCACTCATCGGTCGGTCAGCTGCGGGTTTACGAATTGTGGCGTCACCGGTTAGGACGCGAATACTTGATGTTGACAAGGCGGTTGCCGCGAAAGCGCAACGTCCAGTAGCTACCTTTGGCGCCAGGAGGCCGATGGCCAAGCGTCACCCCGAACTCGGCGGCCAGGGCGGGCAGGGATTCGACCATCACCTCGCGGTGGGTGCACACGACGATGGTCGAATCCGACGGGCTGGTCGTCACACGCTCGTGGATCAGCTTGAGCGCACGATCCCCAGCGTCGACTCGGAGCGCCTCGCTGTCCTGCACCGGTATTGCCGCCCGAGTCGCAAGGGGTTCGACGGTCTGCCGGCATCGAAGGCTGGAACTGGAGATGATCTCGTCCGGGTGATATCGGGCTAGGCGCGTCGCCACTGTCTTGGCTTGGTTGATACCGCTCGCGGTGAGCGGACGATCTGCATCGGGCCCATCCCACCTGCGCTTGGGTATTGCGATCCCGTGGCGCACGACGATCAGGCGCATGCGGCGAACACTGTCGTAAGGAGCCGGACCGGTTCGACTGCCTGGTTGATCCTGTGGAGGGCGATTTCGAAAGGTTACAAAAAAGGAAACAGTTTTCGTAGTCTCGAGGACCTGCTGGCAGATCCCCAGGGAAGTCCCCAGCTTTTCCCCTTCCACCCGGCTGGGCGTTGGCAGAGAATCAACTCTGACCACGCGAGGTGGGGAGGAGAGCAATGGTTGCCGTCGGAGGATCGGGTCCGGTGCAGGTGGGGCCCTCTCGGTCGGGATCGGAGAGGTGAGGCGATGACCGGGCTCGTCAGCGCGACCATCGCCGGCTCGCGGGTCAACGTCGGCGACGTCGACTCGATCGACGCCCAAGTCCTGCAAATCTTCGACCTCGTCCGTGAGGCGGTCGGGCGCGCGACCGAGGTGTTCCTGGACGCCGACCGTGCCGCAGCTCGCACCGTCATCGAACGCGACCAACTCATCGACCGGCTCCACGACCGTATCGAGCGGGCGGTTGTCGCGGAGTTGGCCCTCCCCGGCGGTCTAGAGCCAGGCCGGCAAGCGTGGCTTCTTCTAGTTTTTCGCATTCTGCCGGAACTCGAGCGCAGCGGCGACCTCTCCGAGCACATCGCGTCGCATGTAGCCCAAGGGCTGGCGAAATGGCTGACTCCCCGAGCGCGCCATCTCGTCCAGCAGATGGGCACCTTGGGCGCTGAGATGTGGAAGCTAGCTGCCGATGCGTACGCACACCGGGACCCAGCGAGCGCCCGTCTACTCCGGCTGAGAGACGACGAGATCGACGACCTGCATGTCAATCTCACCGCCGAACTCGCCGCCTCGGGCATCGCCGTACCCGTTGCCATTGAGATGGCACTTGTCGCTCGCTACTTCGAACGCTTGGGAGATCACGCGGTCAACGTCACTCGACGGCTCCAGCAATTCGCTGACCGCCGGTAGTAAAGGGCGTTCGAGATCGCCCGGCTAGGAGGTTTCCGATGGCACTGGCCTGGACCAAGAGCGCCCCTATCGGTCGGTTACTCGGATTTGCGGTCCCGGTGAGCGCGCTGATGTGCCATCGGCCGGGCGCGGCTCTCCACGCCGGGAGAACGTGCGAAGCGAGCTGGGAGAACGGCAGAACGTGTCCATAACCAGGTCTTATTCGTCAAAGACCTGGCTCATGCCTTCCGCAACCATGCCCGCCATTACACCCCCTCGCTGCAGTCCACCCGGACCTCCTTTGAGTCCACCGTGAAGACGACGTACAGCGACTCATGAACAACGGGACAGCGTGAGAGATGACACAGATCAAGGTCCGACCGATCGAGCACGAGGTGATCGCCCGGGACATGGTCTGCTACCTCGGACTATCTCCAGCCGATGTGAAGAGCCACTTCGCCGACCAGGCTGAGGTTGCGGTTGTCAAGGCCGTCGACCGATACGGACAGAAGCTGACGGCTATCGGGGATGCTCAACGTTGGCGGGTGCTCCTGGCCAACGGGGAGGCCCGCGACCGGGACGGAGTCGTGCTCAGCCGGGCGCATTGGCCGGTGCTGCTAAGGGGTTGGTCCCAAGCGAGGTGAGCTGACCACCGCGCGCCGAGTATCGCGAAACCGTCAACACCATCGTGGCGGGCAGCGAGTCTGACCGTGGCGGACGAGGAGCCGACCAGTGCGCCGACGGTTCGTCAGGTTGGGGACCAACGCCACAACGACGGCGAACACCGCAGTAAACGCCAAAGACTGCCACGCCACGACTGAACGGTAGTGCGGTACCGGCATCCGTGGCACGGTCTGAGTAGTCTCCGCCGACGATGATGCAGCCCAATCGGGACGAAGGTCTCCAAAGGCGTCCAAGAGTCCCGAGGTCCGCCCTGTTCTGGTTCTCGATCGCCGCATTCGTTGTCATCTTCGCCTTACTCCCGTGGACCATCGGGCGGCGGGGACGGCAAATCGGCTGGCGGGGTGGATACCCGGGGCCGCTCAACCGTCTGGGACTCATCGCAGTTGGCCTTGGTACCGCAGGCTGGGGCTGGAGCCTTGCTGCTCACAACGGTCCAGGAGAGACCGTGGCGGTCAGCCTGGTTCCCGAGGACATAATTACGGCGGGGCCGTATCGGTTCAGCCGGGACCCGATGTACGTGTCCGAAATGGCCACCGTGATCGGTTGGATGCTGTTTTTCGGGAGCCCCGGCCTCCTGGCCGGCTGTGTGGCTCTGGCGGGCGGCATGCGCTACGCCGTCGGTCGCGAGGAGAAGACCCTCGCCAGCCGGTTCGGCGACTCCTGGCACGAGTACGCAGCCAAGGTCCCTCGCTGGCTCTGATGGTCCACGCAGACGGCTCGGTACACCTCAGGTCGTAGCTGGAGTCCGTCTCCGGCCGAGGCGACCAAGTAACGCGGCTCGGCGCATTACCGCTCGGGTGGGCCTTCTCGCGAGTTCGACCGGGGTGCGGCACGTACCGGCTGCCCCTGTCAAAGGCTGTGAGCGTACGGGAATACCTTTATGGCGCTGCTAACGACTCTGAGAGCGCACGCGGAGCCGTCGATCTCCTCGCCTCGAATAAGGTCGCCGCCCTCTTCACGTCGAGCGCATGAGAATCGTTCTGGCGCCAGCTCGCTGCCGGTCGCGGTGCGTGAGCCGGTATCAACCGACGTCGCCCCATCGAGATCTACCGGGCGATGGAGAAGGCCCGGCCGGCCGAGCCACTCGTGGCCATCGGCAATCGCCGGGTGCGTCAGGACAAGGTCAGCAAAGCCGGCAACGTCACGATCCGTTACAAGGGCCAGCTCCACCACATCGGCATCGGCCACGCGTATGCGGGTTGGAGGGTTTTCATGCTCGTAGACGGCCGCAACATCGAGATCGTCGCCCTCGACGGCTCTCCGCTCAGACGGCTGGTCCTCAACCCGACCCGGAACTACCAGCCCCAGCCTTGACCTGGAGGTTCAACGGTCTACGATGTCTTGAAACATCGGTCTCCGATGTCTCGCGACATAACAACTGAAAGCGCATCGGCCTGAGCGAGTGCCCTGGCGAGGGCTTGGGGGTCGCCCACAAGCTTCGCTCCCTCCACGTCTGCACGCTGCTCACGGGGGCGATTTAGCGGGCTCATGATCACCGTGGTGGCCAGGATGCCGACTATGGCTGCGGCAATCCATATGGGCATTCCGGTGACACCGGGCAAGTGGATAAGCACGGCACTGGCAATGGCAAGAGCTGCACCCACGTAAAAAGCTATAACCGCTCGTATGCGCCCAACCCGTAGGTCGCCATAGGCGATATGCACTATCTCGTGAGCGAGGATGGCCGCAAGTGCCTGATCATCGACGCTATCGACAAAGCGACGTGAGAGAATCAGCACCGTTCGTTGTCGAATGCTACGGACGGCGGTGGGCTTCGACGTGGCTTGCTACCTCATCCGCTGCAAGCTGGCCGGCCAGGCGTCGGTGGCGAGCGAGCTGGACGACCTGGCTGCGGCCCGCACCATCGCCTCGCTGTCCGAAGAGCTGGAGGACGCCGGCTCGCTCGAAGAGCTGCGCCAGCTTGAATCCACCGCCGCCAACCTCTACTGGCACGCCTGGGAGGCGGTCGAGGTGTCCTTCGTCCGACGCGACGACGCCAAGGTGCCGGCGTGCTGGCGACGTTTCGAGGGACGGCGCAGTGCCGTCAACCCGGGCACGCCACGAAGCGCCACCGACCCGGTCAACGCCGCGCTCAACTACTCCTACAGGCTGGTGGAGTGCGAAGCCCGCCTCGCCACGCTTGCCATGGGGCTCGACCCCGGGCTCGGCATCTTGCACGCAGACATGAGAAACCGCGACGGCTTCGTGCTGGACGTCATGGAAGCGGCCCGGCCCGTGGCCGAGCGCCACGTCGTCCGCCTCTTCTCCGAGTGCACCTTCCGGCGCCGCGACTTCGCCGAGGACGGCCGCGGTGTTGTCCGGGTACTGCCGCCGCTCACGCACCGACTGGCGGAAGCGATGCCCGCCTTCGGGCTCACCCTCGCCCCGGTGGTCGAGCATGTCGCCACCCTGCTCGCCGAGGCCAGCCCTTATGACCTTGTGGCACCTGCGCACCTGTCCCGCTCGAAGCACAAGGCGGCCGCCGCCCGTCGTCGGGCAGCTCGTGTCGACGACACCACGCGTCCTTCCGACGTCGCCTCCCAGGACGAGCTGCCGACAGCCTCCGGTCGCGGTCCCGGCGCGGTGGGGCTCGCACCGCGGGGCAAGGCTCGACAGCGTCCGAGACGGACGACCGAGGCGGCGCTGCCGCTTCCCATCTGCCGGCGCTGCGGTGCCGGCGTGCCGGCCGAGTCGGACCGCTCCCGGGCCCGCGGCACCTACTGCCCGAGCTGTCTGGCCGAGCGCAGAGCCGAGGCCGGCTCGTCCATGCAAGCGGCGTCACTGGTCCAGGCTCGTGCATTCTCGGACGCCACAGGGTCGCTGCCCACCCACACCGCCGAGGCGACCGCCAGGCGCCGAGACGGCAACGCATCCGAACGCGAGCTGCGCGGGGCATGGGAAGCCGAGCACGCAGGCGAGCACCACGACCCGGCCGCTTTCGCCGAGCTAGTGGTGCCGAAGCTGGCCGCCGTCACCCTGCCGGCCATCGCCAAGGCCACGGGCATGTCGACCTCGGCCGCGGCGAAGGTGCGTTCTGGCCGGCGGATACCACATCCGCGGCATTGGCGGGTGCTGTGCGAGCTGGCCGGGGTTCCTTGTCCCTCACCGCCTGTGAAGGTTTGGAGTGACTGATCGTGAGGATTTTCAAGTCGAGCCTTCAGCCGTCGAGAAGATAGCCATGTCCAAAGACCCGGACTGGGACTCGTTCTGCGATACCAAGCGCTCTGACATGAGGTTAATGGAGGTACCCGGCCGGGACGTCCAGGGCCTTGTGGATTCCGCTGGTGACGGTCAAGACGAGCACGGCCAACCGTCGGTGAGCCAACTCACCTCGGCGCTGGATACCACAGGCCAGTTGGACTCCTTTCTGCAGAGGACCGTAAACGCGAGAACCCTCGCCTCCGAGGTCGACTCCCTTGAAGCTTGGCGAGAGTTCGCAACGGCGGCTGGGGAGCTGTCGGAGATGGCCCAGGGGCTCGCAGCAGCAGCCGAGGCCAAACAGAGGGCCGAGGAGTTGGCTCAGAACGCCGAAGAGGCGAGCCGGACAGCCGAGAACCAAGCCAGGGCAGCCGCTGAGGCCAAACAGAGGGCCGAGGAGTTGGCTCAGATCGCCGAACAGGCGAACCGGACAGCCCAGAACCAAGCCAGGGCAGCCGCCGAGGCCAGGGCGCACCTCCGACGGCTGGAGACTGCCGCGACACCGGCATCTGGGGCCAACACCGCAGGGGTCCCCGGCGAGGCCAGCGAAGAGGTGGTGGATGCGCGGGTCGATGGCATGACGACTTCCAGCGGTACGGATCAAGCTCTCGACTCTTCGGCTCAACGTCCTGCGGCGAAGCAGCCATCAGCCGAAAATCCTCACCGTAGACTGTTGCCGCGCGAGTCGGACAGCCAGCTGGGCAAATACCGGATCGAAGATGATGCCCAGCATCGGTGGCGACCATGCCGGCTGACCGACGTTTCGTTAGCTGGTGCAGGGCTGGAGCTTCTGGAGACGACAGCAGCAGTACGCAAAGGCAAAATCATGATCTTGAAGTTCGAGGAAATCGCTCAAGTTCGCGTGTTTAGCGGGGAGATTTTCCACATCACGGAGACGGCTGATGGCACCGTAAAGATTGGTTTGAGGTTTGTCGAGTTGACAGAAGCGACACGAAAGCACCTTGAGTGGCTGAAGGAAGCAAGCATTCGCTGGTAGCAGAGCAGTCGCAATTCATCTCCCGAAAGCCGACCCTGGCATCCTGCTATCGACAATTCCCACCTTGGCTCGCAATCTGCTGGTCCCGATCGGTCTCGCGGCCTCACCGGAAACTGGCGGTCCGAGCTGTGACGCAGCTCTCTCGCGGGTGATATCTGGCGCCCTTGGCGCATAGCCCGTATCCCGACGAGGAGCAGCCGGAGCGTTGACCGCTGACGTAGCCCCCCCTACGCCGTCCAGCCCCGTAGCCACCCACCCACCGGACTCGGGTCAGCCCTGTCGCCGCTCACCGCCGCTGACCAGGGAGGTGTCGCCGTTTGGGCCGCTTTTCGCCGCCCGTCCTCCCTGCGCCTCGCGACATAACAAGGCGCCCCCGGGAGGATTCGAACCTCCGACGCACGGTTTAGGAAACCGACGCTCTATCCTCTGAGCTACGGGGGCTACCAGGGCTTTCGGTCTCGGCTCAGGCTCTCTGTCCTAGCTTTGTCCTACAACCCTGTCTATCATTCTCGCATGGCGTCGACGACGGGGGCGCGGCCTCGACAGCCGGGGACCATGCGGGAACGGCCGCCGGGCTCGGGCCGCTGGCAGCTGCGGGCCTTTGCCGGCCCTGACCCCGCGACGGGCCGACCCGTCCAGATAGCCCGGACGTTCCTCGGCGGTAAGCGCGCCGCCGCCAAGGCGCTCGCCGGTCTGGTAGCCGAGGTGGAGGCGGGGACCTTCGAGCGGACACGTGCCACGGTCTCCGATCTCCTCGACAAGTGGCTCGAACAGATCGAGCCGACCCGCCGACCGAAGACGGTGGCCGAGTACCGATCCAAGATCGAGAACCGAATCCGGCCCGCGCTCGGGGCGATGAGGCTCAACAAGCTCGGGCCCGACAATCTCGATGCCTGGTATCGCAAGTGGCTCGACGAGGGACTCTCGCCCACCACCGTGCACCATCTCCACGCGATCCTGTCGACCGCTCTCAACCAAGCGGTCAAGTGGGGTTGGATCGACCGCTCCCCTGCCGCCCGGGCCTCGGCGCCACCGCTCCGCCAGGCTCCCATGAAGATCCCCACACCCGAGGAGCTCAACCGGCTTCACCAGGTCGCACTCGACGTCGACCCGGTGCTCGCCACCGCCATCGCGCTCGCCGCCCTGACGGGCGCAAGGCGGGGGGAGCTGACGGCGCTGCGGTGGTCCGACGTCGATCTCGTTG
>DATHCF010000436.1:0-3059 GCA_035319705.1 Acidimicrobiales bacterium
GCCAAGGTCACCAGGTCACCGTGGTGGCGGTGGACCTCGACGGCCTGAAGCGCATCAACGACACCGAGGGGCATGCCGCCGGTGATGCCGCCCTTCTGGCGTTGGTGCGGGCCTTCTACTCGGCCCATCGCGACGAGGACACGGTGTTCCGCGTCGGTGGCGACGAGTTCGTCATCCTGCTGCCGTTCACCTCGGTCGACGCAGCGCAGTCCCTCATGCTGCGCATCCAGGGCGCCGGCGCCCCGGAGTTCACCTGGGGTGCGGCCGGTTTTCCCGGCGCCGGCGCCGAGGCCGCCGCTCTGGTCGAGGCGGCGGACCAGGATCTGTATCGCCGCCGTCAGGGCCGGCGTCGCCTCGGCGCGGCGATCGCCACGCAGCGGGTGGTGCACCTCGGCCCCCGGCGTGTGCAGCGGCTGTGGCGGTGGGCGTGGATCCCCGCCGCCGCCGTACTGGTGGCCTCGATGGTGGCCACCTTCGTGACCTCCGGCACCCCGGGTCCGTTCGCCTCGGCCACTCGAGGCGGGCACCGTGCGTCGCCGGCTTCCTATCCCGCAGGGGCGGCTCCGGCCGCCGGCACCGGCCGGGGCTCCGGCACGACGTCGCCGTCGTCTCCGGGCGGGGTGCAAGCCGCCGAGCTCGGCTACGAGAGCTCTGTCGGCAACACGGGTTCCGCAGGGGCGCCCACGTCCTCGCCGCCGGGATCCGCGCCGCCGGGGCCTTTAGCACCCGGTTCGTCGGGCGGTGGGATCCTCGGCACACTGCAGCAGGCGGTGGCGCCGGTGCCCGTCGTCGGTGGAGGAAACGGATTGCTGGCCAAGCTCACCCAGTTGCTGTCGCCGACGCCCGCCTCGGCCGGCTCGTCCGACCGATCGCCGACCCCCGGTGTGCTCAGCCTGGCTCAGCCCTTCGGGTTCTGAGCCGGCCAGGGGATCCGTCCGGCGGCAGCTGCCCGCACCACGGCGCGCACGAAGTCGCCGAAGGCCGCCGGATGGGTCAGATGGGCCCCATGGGCAGCGCCGGCGATCTCCACCAGCTGCGCGCCCGGCACTGCCGCCACGAGCTCGTCGACCGCCCGGCGGTGATGCCATCTCGAGGCACTTCCCCGGCCGAACACCGCCGGCACTGCCGTCGACGTGACGTCGAAGGGTCGACCACCCGCGCGAAGCGACGTGAGCTCGGCCCTGAGCGCAGGACCATCCGCCTGCAGCTCGGCGCGCGTCCTCTTGGTGGCCCGCTCCCAGGCACCGTCGCCGACCATGCGGCGGAAGAAGCCCTCGGCGAAGCGGTCCGGGTCCTCGTCCGACGCGCTCCTCGCACGTCGCGGCCACCATTCGAGCCAGGACAACGGTGGCTCGTAGGCACCCACGGCGACCACGCACCCCGGGGCGGCGAGGGCGGCACCCAGGGCCACGTCGCCACCATAGGAGTGGCCGACGACGACGGCCGGACCGTCGCCCAGCAGCGACAGCAGATCCGCCACGTGGTCGGACAGGACGCCGAGCGGCATCTGCCGAGAGCGTCCGTATCCGCGCCGGTCATAGGTCAGCACGTGCAGGTCGTCGAGGCGGCGCACCACGCGGGTGAACGTGGTCCCGCGGGCGAGCGAGCCGTGCACCAGGACGACCAGTGGCCCTCCGACGTGCGCATGGTGGTCGGTCACGTGCATGCCGGCCGGACGATGCATCCGAGCAAGCCTTGCAGTCCTGGTCGTGGCACGCCATCGCCGCAGAGATCCAACGGGTCGACGGTCGTAGGCCCCAGCCGCCCACAGAGCCGGCGAAATCCGCCCGGTAGGATCGAGCGCGATGCCTGAACGACGGAGCGTTCCCGACGCGCCCGCAGGCGGCGCCTTCGGCCCCAATGCCTGGTTGGTCGACGACATGTACGAGCAGTACCGCGCCGACCCTTCCTCGGTCCCGCAGAGCTGGCAGGACTTCTTCGCCGACTACGTGCCGCCGCGTCAGGCCGTTGCCGCCAGAGCGGCAGCCGGCAACGGCGAGCTGTCGAACGACGGGGAGACAGCGTTGGCACGCGGGGAAAGGCCGGTGTCCTCGCCAGTGCCCTCGCCGGCGGCCTCGCCCGCGCCGCCGGCCCCGGTCACGCCTGGCGCGTCTGTGGCCCCGGGCGGGCAGGCCGGGGCGTCCCCGGCGCCTGCGGCGGCAGACGGCACCGGTGCGGTGGCGACGGAAGCTGGGGATGCACCGGTCGAGCCGTTGCGGGGGGCGGCGGCCAGGGTGGCCAGCAACATGGAGGCGTCGCTGTCGGTCCCGACGGCCACGAGCGTGCGCACCGTGCCGGCGCGTCTGCTGGAGGTCAACCGGCAGGTGATCAATCGTCACCTGGCACGGGAGACCGGCGCCAAGATCAGCTTCACCCATCTCATCGGCTACGCAGTCGTGCAGGCCCTGCAGGCGGTGCCGGCGCTCAACGCCACCTACGTGACAGACGCCCAGGGAAAAGGCACGGCGGGAATTGTTCGCCACCCGCATGTCGGCCTGGGCCTGGCCGTCGACGTGGGCCGGCCCGACGGGTCGCGTACCTTGCTGGTGCCGGTGGTCCGCCAAGCCGACACCCTCGACTTCCGCGGCTTCGTGATGGCCTACGAGGAGATGGTGCGAAAGGTCCACACCGGGAAGGTCTCACCCGACGACTTCGCCGGCGCCACCGTCACGCTCACCAATCCCGGCACATTGGGCACGGTGCAGTCGGTTCCCCGCTTGATGCCCGGGCAGGGCGCGATCATCGGCGTGGGTGCTCTGGGCTACCCGGCCGAGTACCAGGCGGCTGACCACCGGAGCCTGGCCGCCCTCGGGGTGGGGCCGGTGGTCACGTTGACCTCCACCTACGACCACCGGATCATCCAGGGGGCGGAATCAGGCCTGTTCCTGACCCATGTCGCCGAGTGCCTCACGGGGGGACACGGCTTCTACGAGGGCGTCTTCACCGCCATGGACGTCCCCTACGAACCCGTGCGGTGGCAGGCGGACGTGAACGTGATCGAGGGCGAGCACCTTCGGCTGCTCAAGCAGGTGCACGTCCAGAGCCTCATCAACATGTAC
>DATHCF010000437.1:0-8630 GCA_035319705.1 Acidimicrobiales bacterium
CTGGACCGCCTGATGTCATCGTTTCCCTCCCACCCGTGGACCTGCATGAACAAGCTACCTGGTGCCTGACAGAAATGCGGACGTTGATCACGAATGAGGTAATCACCACCCAGGTCGGTTCACCCCCCTAGGCTGTCGCCAAATCAGGCGGGCGAGCCGGAGCGGTGATGAGGTCGCATACCAGCATGTCGTGGGCCATGGAGAAGAGGCTCGGAGTGGCGACGGCCACCACCGCGGCATTGGCCCTCGCGCTTTGTGCATGTTCGGGGGCCTCCACATCAGGCACGAGCACAACCACGACGTCGGCCTCGGACGTATCTCTCGCACAAGCCGAGCTGCTTCCCGCGTCGGCCTTCCCCAGCGGCTGGCAGAGCCAAGGAACCAGCAGCGAGAACACCCAAGCGAGCGTGTTCGGCGGGTTGTCCCAATCGAAAGTTCAGGCCATTACCCGATGTCTGGGAATCTCCAGCGCCCAGGTCGACTCCACCCCTGCCGAGGCTGCCGATCCTGAGTATGACGACCCCAACTCCTCGGCGACAGTTACTGACACTGTGGATGTGTTTCCGAGTGCGGCTTTGTCACGGTTCGACACATCGGCGGCAGCTAATCCCAAGATGCCGTCTTGCCTCGTCCAGATCGCACCCAGTTTTGAGTCCAAGGTTCCGAAGAGTGTGCACCTCGGCACCGTCTCGGCCAACAGGGACGATATCCCTCTCTACGGCGACGAAGACGCAGCGTTGGACGTGACCATCCCATTCACTGATCAGGGCGTAAGCGGCACGCTTTACCTGGTGATCGTAGTGGTCGAGAAGGGCCGCTCCGAGTCCAACCTGGTGTTCACAGATGTACAGGGAGCACCCGACCCATCCCTTGTGGATGGGCTCTCCTCAGCGGCCGCCACCGCACTGGTGGCAAGTTGACGCTCCCGAGGCCGGCCCCTGGAACTCAAGCCGGTTTTGGCGAACGGCGTCTACGTCCAAGGGGCTGATCCGCCCGGAAATGTTCCGGAGGGTACCGAAAGGCGCTCCAGGCGGGAAGTGCCGTCGCACCTGGGCTGAGAGGCCGAGTGCTCGGTATCACTCAGCGCCGGGTTACCCGGATGCCCTGACCCTCTGGGATCGGCGGATCGGTCCTGGCCAGGGCGCCCTGCTCCCGGCACTACCGGGCGGTTCTACCCAGAGACGTAGGTGAACGTGTCGTCGGGTGTGTAAAGGGGGCTAGAGCCAAGTGGCGAGTTCACCTGTACGTCGACGGCCATGGCTACGCCGCCTGGTGCAGGAGGAGCAGTGACGGTGAGTTCCGACGGCGAAACGACGGTTAAAGCCGTGGTCGTAGCCGTCCCGAAGGACACGCTCGTCACTCCAAGATCAAAGTGCACGCCCGTGACCGTCACGGTTGTGCCACCAGCGACCGGTCCTTGTGCGGGGGAAATGCCGGTAACACTCGGCCATGCTACGCCTCCGGTGATGGTGTGGAGGATCACAGCGCCGTTGGAGTCGTTACCAACTGCCCAGCAGCTACTGGCGCTAATGCATGAGATCGACTGAAGGTCAGCAGACGACGAGTCAGGCGTCGGTTGCGGCTGCCAGCTCATTCCACCATCCGCCGTGCTCTGGACCGGAGCTTCCTCTGGACTGTCCGTTGCACCCACGGCGACGCAGGTCCCGTTGTTTAGGC
Organism: Acidimicrobiales bacterium; assembly: GCA_035319705.1. Lineage (GTDB taxonomy): Bacteria > Actinomycetota > Acidimicrobiia > Acidimicrobiales > UBA8190 > UBA8190. Next base: position 1,678 of record DATHCF010000437.1, read on the forward strand.
AGTCAAGCCCACCTGACAACGGCGACGGGTTGGCCGCGACGCTCGTAACCGCCTCCCCCGGTGTCAGCGCGTACGCTCCGTCGGTCCCAAATGTCAAGCAACTCGTCGTAGAAGAACAAGAGACAGCGGTGAAAACCTCCTCGTTGAGTGATTCGGCTGACCAACTCTGACCCCCATCTGTCGTCGTGATTATTATGCCGGTATCCACCACAAGCATAGGTATGGTGGCTTCGGGCGGAGGATAGATGATGTAGTACTGCTCGCCAACGCCCTCGCACACGTTGACAGACGGACAACTGATTTGGAGGTTGTCATATTCAACGTCAAGATTTGTATACGCGTATCCTCCGGCATAACTGGGAACAGGCCACGTCTCACCTGTCCAGGTGGCTCCTCCGTCGGTCGTAACCTCAATGGTGTTCGTCGAAGTTGTTGCCCAGCAATAGCCCTCACCTGCGCATGAGACCGAAGTGAATACCGAATCCTCGTCGGTTGGAGGAAGACCCGCCAGTACCTGGGGAAGAGACACTGTCAATGTCGTCCAGCTTGCACCGCCGTTGTTCGTCGAGAGGACCGAGTCACCTCCTACCGCCACGCAACTGGTGGTACCTGAACACGAAACTGAGACCAGTGCCGGGACACCTGCTGGTGACTCACTGTTCCACGAGCCGCCACCGTTGGTAGTTTGCTCGATAAGCGCTCCGTCGGGACCGCTACCGACAGCAACGCAGGTCGCAGCGGTCGGACAAGCGATGCTAGCGAGGTTCTCACCAGCGGAGGAAAACTGTATAAACCAGCCGAGACATCCGCTCAGGCCAACGGCGAGTAAGGCAGCCCCTGCTGTCAGGGCGATCGGGCGCTTTGCAAGGACTACAAGCCGTGGCATTTCACACCCCCGAAGTGCGAATTTAGTGTTCCCTGGGGCCATCCGGGAAGTGCCATGATGCGCTACCTCGGCGACAGCGGCTCGGGGGCCGCCTTGACCGGAAAAGTTTGTGGGTTCAACCCGTCATCGCAACGGCCTCGTTGAACGCCTCAGATGGTGACATCCAGCCGAGCGTCTTGCGAGGCCGGCCATTGAGGGAACGGGCGATGGCGTTGAGCTGGGTCTGGGTGACCTTGGAAAAGTCGGCGCTCCGAGGCAAGTACTGGCGAAGCAAGCCGTTGGTGTTCTCGTTGGAACCCCGCTGCCAGGGGGACTTGGGGTCGCAGGAGTAGATCTGGACCCCGGTGTCGACGGTGAAGCGGGCATGCTCGGCCATCTCGTGGCCCTGGTCCCAGGTGAGCGACCGGCGGAGCTCGGTGGGGAGCTGACGAATCTTTCGCACCATGGCACGACGAACCTCCTCGGCGGTGTTTCCGTTCGGAAGGGCGAAGAGCATCACATAGCGCGTCTTTCGTCGACCAGGGTCCCGATGGCAGTCCAGTACCTGCCGTAGATGAGATCACCCTCCCAGTGCCCAGGGACCGCCCGGTCGGCCACCTCTGGAGGACGCTCGGAGATCATGACCTTGTCGACGAGCTGGCCCTGTCCAAAGCCGCTTTTCGTGCGGACTTTCGGGCGCCGAAGCGCCCGGCCGGTGCGCAGGCAAAGTGCAGCTCTTTGCGCAGTGCGCCTCTGCCCTGGACGAAGAGCGACATGTAGATGGTCTCGTGGCTCACCCGCATCTCCGGGTCGTCGGGATAGGCACGAGCCAACCACGCCGAGATCTCCTCGGGCGACCACTAGCACCTGAGTTTGGCCTCGACCGCCCGCCGCAGGCGCGGGCAGCGGGCGAGCTTGGCCACCTGGGGTCGCCGTGCCCGGCGGCGGGCGGAGCGCTCGGCGTGAAGGGCGCGGTAGTGGGCCGGGCCGCCATTGGCGTTCACCTCCCGGCACACCGTCGACGGTGCCCGGCCCAGAGCACTGGCAATGGCCCGCAGGGACCTGCCAGCGGCGAGTCCTCGAGAGATCTCCTCCCGTTCCGCCACCGTCAGCCGCAGCTTCGAGCTGCTACGTGGTCGGGGTCGTCGACCAGCGTTGTCCGTGAGGAACTTGCGGATCGACCCGTAGTTTCTGCCCATCCGCACGGCAATCTGGCGTCCCGAGACGCCTTTCTCAAAGAGGTCCCAGAGCTCGGCCCGCTCTGCCTCGGAGAACACCCTCATCGCTCCACCTCCTAGTCACAGGGCAGTTTCCTGTGTCCAGCGAGGTGTTGCGTCGATGGGTTGAGTCCGCCTTCCCGCCCGTGTTATCGGCCCGGTCTGACCGCCCTGGCTTGAGGGAGAGGTCCTGGCCAGGGCGTCCGATCACCGGCAAGATGCGCTACTTGGCGACGGTCACCGGAAAGCTGCGTCAAGCACAATCCAGACGCCGAGCAAGCCCAGGACAACCCCAGCGGTTCGTTCCGTACCGTGCCGAGCCCGAGCCGAAAGTCGAACGCCGAGTCGGATTCCCAGCTGAGACAAGACGAACGCCTGAGCGGCGATGAGGACTAGGGCTGGGATCACCGGAACCCGAGAAAGTCCAAGAGTGAACCCAACTGCCAGCTCGTCCATGGACACCGACAAACCGAGGAGTATCAACGCCCAGCCGTGCGTTGTGGCCATTCGACCGACTCCCTCATCCTCGCCCTCATCTTGAGCCCTTACCAGGACATACACGCCGTACGTGATCAGGAGCCCACCTGCGACGTAGTCCGCCGCACTCCCGATTGCTCGACCCAGCACCGCTCCAATGAGCAGACCAACCGCAGGAGTGAGCCCCTCGAAAGCGGCAAACACCAGGGAGACGCGGAGCCGTTGTCGTGGGGATAGACCTGTCAGGCCCAGCGCGGCGGCCACAGCGAACGTGTCGAGCCCGAGCGGGATCACGAAGGCAACGAGTCGGGCGATTACCACGGCCTCAATCTTTCAGATGCCGAAGGGTCACAGCCGGAGTGTCAGTGGTGTCCACCAGACCGCCCTGGATGTGTCGGTTGAGGTCACTCGGAGCCAGAGACCACCCGTCCAGGATCGCGCCGGATCACGTGATCAGGATGGCCAGCCCCTCCGAAACAGGGTGATCGGCCCTGGCCTGGCCATCCCGCTCCCGGCATTCTCGCCTGGTTAACTGATGGTTAAGCGGCTGCACCTCGACACCGTGCAGCAAACATCCGACCGAGCTGCCTCACGGCTGCACGATGTAGTTTCCATTCATCGTGTAGAGAAGGAACACGAAAGGAAGTATCCCAGCGAAGAGAATGGCCACGGTCTGCCATCCCCTTCGCCGAGTGACGATCGCTGCGCCGATCAGAACCGGGAAAGCCCACGCCAGCATCCGGGGCTTGAAGCCGAGTTCGTTACTGAAGAGACTCAGGGCGAAGGACCCGAGGCAGTAGATGGGGATGGGAGAGCGCAGCCTGGCCTTGTAGATACACCCAATGGCCATTAGGACCAGGACGACACCGATCCACTCCATCCAGCCCTTGCCGACGTAGCCGCCGGACAATGGAGACGCGAGCTGGCGGAAGAGGCCTTGGCCGAAGTCGATCGATGCGCCCCACGCCTGGCTCTGAAGATGCCACCAGAACAACAGGTCGTGATATCGAATGCCGAGGTAGCCGACGTATGCCAGAAAGCCCACAGGAGCCATGACGACGCTGGCAAAGGGGGCCAGGTTCCTCCGACGAATCCCGTACAGACCCTCCACGATCCCGGGGAGGGCGAGCGGAAGAGCGAGCGGGCTTGTCGCGGTGGCAAGCGCGGCCACGACTCCGGCCCATACCCAGCGCTTGTGGACCATGAGCAGAAGCGACCCCGCGACGAGAGTGAGACCGACGCACTCGGAGTACATGAGACCCCACACAACGGCCATTCCCGGGAAGAGCACGAAGAGTACGGCACTGATCCGTCCGACCTCTTCGCCACCGAGAGCCGCGCCGAGCCGCCAGACGAGCAAGGTGGCAATCGCACCACTGACGATCGATACCACGATCGCCGCTTGAAGTGGAGTTAGGGCAAGGAACATGAACAGCCGGATCAGTGCGGGAAAGAGCGGCGCGAACCCGGCATCGCTGTAGGTCAACTTGCCGTGAGCAACAGCAGGATGAGCCGGGTAAAAGTTTTGGGCGATTCTCAGATATGACCCCGAATCCCAGGAAAGCAGGGGACCGCTGAGGTTGCCCGCATAGTTCAGATGCGCCGCGAAGAGGTCAGAGACCACCAGGATCAGGCGAGCGACCGCGTACACGCCGAGGACGAACGCCGCCGTCAGCAGGTAAGGGCGGGCGCGGCGATAGGTCGGTTCGACCCAAGGAGCGAACCCAAGCTCCTCCCAGCCCTTTGCCGCAGCGGTGTCAGTCTGCTCAGAGACTTGCTCGGGCGCTTTCGGCGGCACCTCGATGGCCAGCGCAACAACCCCCCATCCCGCCCAGTACAGGTTAGAACCAGCCCAAGCTGTAGAGGAAGGGCCGGTGCCCGCTCGCCCAACACCAATGGCGGCCTGGACGGCACTTAAGGAAGGCCGACGGTCAAGACGCCGGCAGAACCCTCCTGTTCATCCCCCGCATGCCACCAGTGAACCACCAACAGCGGCGTCACGAGGGGTCGCCCGGTACGTGCCGGTTGCGCGCACCCACTCCCCCAATCGCCCAAGGCACCCAGGCCATCCGGCATCGCGCGGATCTGTTCGAAGGAGTTGGGGTCCAGCGTGCCAATTTCACGGATTCAGGGTTGGAGTAAGGCCATTCAGGTTGACGAGCCAGCGGACATGAGTCGCCGGTCCTGCCCAGCGAAGTGTTGTCAAAGTGACAACGCGGTGGAGGTGAGCGGACTCGAACCGCCGACTTCTACGTTGCGAACGTAGCGCTCTGCCAACTGAGCTACACCCCCGCGGGAACTCCAGGTTATCCGCTCCCAATGGCCCGTTTACCCTCGCTGGTTACGCTCTTTGGCGCTCTCATCGCTGATGACGGAGGCGCGCCACCGAACACTCGTGAAGATCGGCCCGTTCACTGGCCCGCTCGGCCCGAGCGGCGGTGGCTCGGTCACGCCACCCCGGCAGCCCTGCCCGAGCTCGAGATCACCCCCATGGGGTCGGTGCGCTCCGCAGCGATTCTCCCGTCGGAGTGGCGGCAAGCACCTTGAAGTACTCCTCCAACACCAGCTCTGGATGCAGTTCACTGAGCGCTTCCAGCACCGGGGCCGCCACCGCGGGGTCCAACTTCTGACAGCGCCGGAAGATGGCGAGGCGGAGTTCTGGGTCTGCATCCACCCAGTCGGTATCGGATTGCCGGCCGAGGTTCTGAAGGCCCTCGGAGACGCCAGCCGGTTCCCGCCCGCTTCAGTCGGCCTGCCGAGCGCCCTGTTCCAGGGTTTGGGCCGCACACCGGGGGCAGAGGGGGCCCAACGCGTCCACGCAGGAAATGAACCAAAGGTGACGGTTGGCCAGCACCCATCGCTCGTCATTGTCAGCTGTGCAAGTTGCCTCTGTGCAGGTGACAGCCAGGTCACTGTGAATGATCACCGTGCCACCGCACAAGTTCGCACTTGCCGAATGACGTGACAGGATCCTCGCCCGAGCCAGATGGTGCCGGGAGGCGATGCTGACCGCGGCCATGCGATCCTGCAATGTCCTGCACAGATCGCTGGAGCGAGCGATGAGCGCTTCACTCGTCTCCTGCTGGACCCGGGCCTCCGCCATCGCCTTCCGATTTCGCGTAGGCAGGTCAGAGCTCTGGGCTCTGAGCCGTCTCGAGCTGGCGACGAGGCTTGTTCCGAACATTGCTACCCAGGAGGCTCCCTGCCGAGAGACTAACTGCCGGTCCGGCCGCCGCACCCTCGGGGCCGGTCCGCGACGGTGGAACGCCCTGGAAGTAGCTCAACCGCCCGCCAACTCGGCGCCCTCGTCCGAGAATCGACCAGGCAGGGGTAGGTCTCGGCTTCGCAGCAGGGAGAGCTCACCGGGCTGCGATGTCCCGACTGTGGCGGTTCGCTGTGGGAACGCCGGCAGGTGACACAGCCATCTTCCGGTGCCGTGTCGGCCACGCGCTCTCGAGTGACAGTCTCGATGAGGCACAGCTCGAGGACCTGAGAGCACCCTTTGGGGAGCCGTTGTCGTCCTCGGGAAGAGGGCCAGACTTCCTCCGCCGCATCCGCAAACGTCTTGGACCGCACACCCGCCAGCAGCTAGTCCGACGAGATTCGGAGCGAGAAGTCCAAGCCCGAACCCTCCGACAGTTCCTCATCCGGGTCCTGTCGGCGGCGGATCCCGAGAGTGAATCGTCCTAACCGCCGGGGCGACCGCTCCGGTGCCGAACGCTCTCTGCGGCGAAAACGACGCCCTGTGGGAGGTATTGTTGATGCGTTGTCACGGCGCGGGGGGCGGCAGGCGTATCGTGCCGCATAGAGGGTGGGTCACGGCACCTGGACGCCCCGTCGTATCAGATTGGCCTCGCCACTCTGCGTTCCCCCAGTGGTCCCCCCCGGGGGGAACGCGCCCGGGTGATGACGCCACTCGCTCTCGTAAGCTCGTAATCCCCAAGAGGGCGCGTGGTGTCGTGCCGGGTTTCTCGGGACCGGACGGTGGGGAACCGACCCCGATCATTCGCCTGCACCGTTGCTCGTGCGTGGCGACGTTGGCTACTGCGCCGAGGCGAGGAGGGGTCTTCAGCCGCCACACGGTGGTCACTTCCGGGCCGGGAGCGGCCCCGGCCGGTCAGGCGACGAGCCGGACCGACGTCGTCGAGGACGAGTTCGTCTGAGGACCGCTGCGGAGGGCGGGCAGCTCGTCAGCCTGCCGGTCCTGATGCCGGATCACGCCCGCTCGCCTTTTCGATGGCGCGCTGCAGACCCGTCTGGAGGACCGTAGTCGTCACGTCGGACCGGCTGCGCTCGACCACCGCCCGCAGGGCGTCGACCGTTCGACGCAACCCGCCGGTGATGGCATCGGGATATTCGATGGTGACGAGCGAGTCGTACACATCCTCCATGAC
>DATHCF010000438.1:0-2485 GCA_035319705.1 Acidimicrobiales bacterium
GCCAGAGTCGCTGCAGATCAGGGAGTTCCTGACTCGAATCCGTCGGCCTCACGAGTGGCTCGATCCCGACGCGGACACCCAGGTCGACGAGATCCTGCGGCACTTCGGCATCGCACCGTCAGAGCTTCCCGTCGTGATCGCTTCCGGCACGGTCTTCCGCCGCCCCACGCCTGGGGTGCTCGCCGAATATCTCAACCTGACCGTCGACAGTCTTCCCGAGCGCTGCGTCGACTTGGTCATCGTGGGGGGCGGACCGGCCGGCCTAGCTGCAGCGGTATACGGGGCGTCCGAAGGCCTGCGCACCCTCGGTGTGGACATGGTGGCCCCGGGCGGACAGGCGGGGACGAGCTCCAGGATCGAGAACTACTTTGGCTTCGCCACCGGCATCTCCGGAGGGGATCTCATCGGCCGGGGATTGGTACAGGCCGAGAAGTTCGGCGCCCATCTGAGCGCGCCATGTTCGGCGGTGGCCATTTAGGAGAAAGCCGGCCATCTGGTCGTCGAACTATCGGACGGCACGGTCGTGGCCGGTCGAGCCGTCATCGTGGCCACCGGCGCCCGCTACCGGCGACTGGCGGTCGACCGCCTCGAGGAGTTCGAGAACCGCGGCGTGTACTACGCGGCGACCGAGCTCGAAGCTCGTCAATGTGCCGGTGGGCCGGTTGTGGTGGTGGGTGGCGGCAATTCGGCCGGCCAGGCAGCGGTGTTCCTGGCGGATCAAGGTAGCCCGGTTACTGTCGCCATCCGAGGCCGAGACCTCAACGCCAGCATGTCGCGGTACCTAGTGGACCGCATCGAGAATCATCCTGCGATCACAGTGGAGACCGAGACAGAGGTCGTCGCCCTCGGTGGAGACGGCACCCTCCGGAGCCTGCGAGTTTCAGGACCGGGCGGCGAGGCCTCAGTACCGTGCGCAGCACTATTCTCGTTCATCGGGGCCGATCCCCAGACCGCGTGGCTCTCGGGCCGTGCGGCCCTCGACAGCCGTGGCTTCGTCCTCACCGACCGGTCGCTGAGGGAAGACGACCTCGATGAACACTGGGAAGCCGTTGGACGGGACCCCCTGCCTTTCGAGACCAGCTCTCCGGGCTTATTCGCCGCGGGAGACGTCCGCGCCGGCTCGACAAAACGCGTGGCAGCGGCCGTGGGTGAGGGTTCAGCTGCCGTGCGCTCGGTGCATGAACATCTCAGCTTCACCCACCCGTGACCGGTGTGCCTCGGGCCTGCTGAAACCCGTGTCTCCACCTTAAGAGGCAAGACTCCTGAGTCAGGAGGACCCATGGCCCGACGAACAAGCACACGGCGAAGCCCCTTTGCCGTGTTCGAACACGGCACTCGCATCTACGCACCCAGCGCCGCCGAAGGCTGCTACCGGTTGGTCACCACCGATCCCGACGGCGTCGGCGGGCGGAGAAGTTCGCCGGCGAGGAGGGCGGATGTGCTACCAATGCTGCGACCGAGGCGTGGTGAGCGACGCCTAGTGTCCTGGGGTTGCCGGCGTGCTGGTCAGCATCCATAGCCGGGCCTCGCTCCTTCGACGCCGGATCCGTCTCCTCATCGACAGGGCCGTGGCAGGTCGGGCCCGACGAGCACAAGGGACTCGTTCCCATCCTCGTCGATTGCGGTGTCAAGGGTCTTGTCTTCAACGATCGCCGCCACCCGCGGGTCGATGAGAAGCTGGGCTCCTCCAGGTCCCGCCACCAGCATCGCCGGTCTGGGGGTGCAGCACGAGTTGCAGTCCCAACGTGCTAGACCCATTTGCCGGGGGTCCGACGGGCATGGCGGCAAGACGCATTGCCGCTGTGGGACCGCCCCTTGTCTCTACGACGTCCTCGATCAGGTCGTCGGCTTCTTCTGTGATCGTAAGCCTGCGGTGCCACTTCCCAGCGCTTTCGTGGGTCATCTCCTACAAAGCCAGCAAATACCCCATGTGCACGATGCCAAGCACGCGCTCGACGATGGGACTGGCGCGGACGATGTGGAGGACAGGCGCACCGTCGGCCTGGCCGTATTTGTCTTCGGCAGCAAGTAGGACTCGAAGGGCCGAAGCGTCAATGAACGACACAGCGCTCAGGTCGAGCTGTAGTGGGCAGCTCCAGACGACGGCTTCATCGATGGCGGCAGACAAAGCCGGTGAGCTGGCGATGTCGAGTTCACCGACGACTCGCATCGGTGAGCCAGGGAACCAGTCAAGTCCCAGCTGCCGGGTACTGAGCGCTACCTCTGTGCAGGTCATGTCGCCACGGTACGCCCGTGTCGAAGATTTGCCCTTGCATGGATGCGCGCCCGGCGAGGCAGGAACGGCCCGTCACCACCCATGATGGGCTGGGCGTTCCGCCACCTACCCAACAGCACAGCAACGCACGGTGCGTGACGATGTCAACGTGCACTGGCGCACACGGGCACGGACATTTGTCAATGTCGTGGTTAGACCACGGCTGAGAGCCGATCCATCGGCGATGGCATCGAGAAGCTCCTTCGGAGG
>DATHCF010000439.1:0-5541 GCA_035319705.1 Acidimicrobiales bacterium
GGGCGCCTCGAGGTGGTGGGGCGCTCCCCCCTCGTCGTCCTCGACGGCGCCCACAACGTGGCCGGCGCCGAGGCCCTGGCCGGCGCTCTGGCCGAGATGCATCCCGAAGGCGGGATCGTGGGCGTGGTCGGCATGCTGCACGGCCGTGACCCGAGCGCCGTCTTCCAGGCCCTCGCCGCCGGCGGGGTGCGCACGGTGGTGAGCTGCACTGCGCCGAGCCCGCGCGCCATCCCGGCGGGCGAGCTGGCCGAAGCTGCCCGGGCCGTCGGACTTCAGGCCCAGGCCACCGACTCCGCCCTCGACGCCCTCACCCTGGCGCTCGGGCGGGCGGGTGCGGAGGACATGGTGGTGGTGACCGGCTCGCTCTACGTCGTGGCCGAGGCACGGTCGCGCCTCGTCACCGCCGGTGACACCGGAAGCGGGCCTGCCGGCCGGCGCCGATAGGGTCCCTGCGCCATGAACCGGACCCTCGTCATCGTGAAGCCCGACGCCGTGGAACGCGGCCTGGCCGGGGAGATCCTCCGCCGGCTCGAGGCCAAGGGGCTCCGGCTGGTGGCGGCCGAGCTGCGCAGGTTGGACGCCGAGGTGGCGGGCGCCCACTACGCCGAGCACGAGGGGAAGCCCTTCTACCAGAGCCTGCTGTCGTTCATCACCCGCTCGCCGTCACTGCTCGTGGTGGTGGAGGGGCCACCTGATTGTTGGGCTGTCGTGCGCACGCTCATGGGGCCCACCGACCCCACCCAGGCGCCGCCGGGGACGATCCGTGGCGACTTCGGGACCCTGGTGGAGGAGAACCTGGTGCACGGATCGGACTCCGCCGCCTCCGCCGCCCGCGAGATCGCACTGTTCTTCCCCGCCCTCGCCTGACGGCGCGGGCGGGTGCGCCGCTGTATGCGTTCGCTGGGCTGCGGCGCGCCGCGGGGGTGTGGGGGGCTGCCTTGTGCCGACCGAACGCCGTCGCTTACCCTACGTGACATCCAGCCCGGTGGACCCCGCCTCGGACGTGGTGCTCCGCCGTCGAAACCGCCCCCTGGAACAGAAGGTGGAGAGCTACTGCATGGCTGAAAACCGATTCTTCCTCTTGGGCCGCGACATGGCCGTCGACCTCGGCACGGCCAACACCCTCGTCTACGTGCGCGGCCGCGGGATCATCCTGAACGAGCCGTCGGTGGTGGCGGTGAACGTCAAGGACGGCCGCCCGCTGGCGGTGGGCGCCGAGGCCAAACGCATGATCGGGCGCACACCCAGCCACATCCAGGCCATCCGCCCCCTGAAGGACGGGGTCATCGCCGACTTCGAGATCTGCGAGAAGATGCTCCGCTACTTCATCCAGCGGGTCCACCAGCGGCGCTTCGCCAAGCCGCGCATGGTCATCTGCGTGCCGTCGGGCATCACCGGGGTGGAGCAGCGCGCCGTCATGGAGGCAGCGGAGTACGCCGGCGCCCGCAAGGCCTACATCATCGAGGAGCCCATGGCCGCCGCCATCGGCGCCGGGCTGCCCGTGCACGAGCCCACCGGCAACATGGTGGTGGACATCGGCGGTGGTACCACCGAGGTCGCCGTCATCTCTCTCGGCGGCATCGTGACCAGCCAGTCGGTGCGCATCGGGGGCGACGAGCTCGACGAAGCCATCATCTCCTACATAAAGAAGGAGTACAGCCTGGCCCTGGGCGAGCGCACCGCCGAGGAGATCAAGATCGCCCTCGGATCGGCCTTCCCCTTGGAGGAGGAGCTGCACGCCGAGATCAGAGGACGCGACCTCGTGACCGGGCTGCCGAAGACCGTGGTCGTCTCCACCCAGGAGATCCGCAAGTCCATCGACGAGCCGGTGTCCGCCGTCATCGACGCCGTGAAGGTGACTCTGGACAAGACCCCGCCCGAACTGGCGGCCGACATCATGGAGCAGGGCATCGTGCTCACCGGCGGCGGGGCGCTGCTGCACGGGCTGGACGCCCGGCTCCAGGACGAGACCGGCATGCCGATCGTGGTGGCCCGCGACCCACTCAACTGCGTCGCCATCGGCAGCGGCCAGTGCCTGGAGGAGTTCGAAGCGCTCAAGCAGGTGCTCATCACCTCCTCCACCGGCTGATGGCCGGGCTCACCGGCTTGGAGGCCGGGCCGAGCCCGTCCGCCGCGTGAGAGGCGTTGGTTTCCCGAAGCCGGCGGTCCCGGCGGTCGCGCTGGTCCCGGCGCCCACGGCTGACCATCGTGCTGCTCGTCCTGGCGTCGATCACCATCATCACCCTCGACTACCGCGGTGACGCGCAAGGACTCATCAACGGCCTGAAGCACGGGGCCCACGACGCCTTCTCGCCGGTGCAGGGCGCGGTGGACGACGTGGTCCGCCCGGTCGGCAGCTTCCTGGCCGGAGCGGTGCACGCCGGGGCGCTCGAGCAGCAGAACGCCGAGTTGCGCAGGGAGAACGCCAGATTGCAGGGACAGTCGCTCAGCGCCCGTTCGGAGGCCGCCACCCTGCGCGAGCTCGAGCAGTTGGAGAATCTCCCGTGGGCGGCAGCCGTGCCGCAGGTGCAGTCCATCCCCACCGTGGTGGCCGAAGTGGTCGAACCCAACTCCTCGGACTTCGCAGATACCGTGCAGCTGAACGTGGGGCACGACCGAGGGGTGGACGTGGGCATGCCCGTGGTCTCCGGCGCCGGACTGGTGGGCCGGGTGACCGAGGCCTGGTCGAGCGGCTGCACCGTGCGCCTCGTCACTGATCCGTCCTTCGCCGTCGGCGTCCGCTTCGGGCAGCCGCCGGGCGACGCCCTGGCGCAGGGTGCCGGTGACGGCCGGGCCCTGGCCGTGCACTACATCCTCCCCGGCACGTCATTGCGCATCGGCGAGGTCCTCACCACCGACGGGCTCCAGGGCGCCCTATACCCGCCCGGCGTCCCCGTGGCGCTGATCAGCGCCTATTCCTCCACGGTGTCCTCTACCGAGGAGTCGGTCTCGGCCCGTCCGGTCGTCGACCTCGCCGCGCTGCAGTACGTCGACGTCATGGTGTGGGAGCCGCAATCGTCGGGAGCCCAGTCGTGAGCGCTTCGGAGGCCGGTGTGCTCGACGGCGCCGATGTCGCCCGCATCAGCGTCGTCCTGGTGGTGGTCCTCGTCGTCCAGCACACGCTGCTCGACAGCGTGCGCTTCGGCGGCGCCCACCCCGAGCTCGTGTTCATGGCCGCCGCCGCCGCCGGATACGTCGGAGGGCCCGAGCGTGGCGCAGGGGTGGGCTTCGCCATGGGGCTCCTGGCCGACCTGCTCCTGCCCACCACCTTCGGGCTCACGGCGCTCGTCTGCTGCCTGGTCGGTTTCACCTCTGCCTTCGCCACCGGCTCGCTGGTGCGCGGCTCGCGCTGGATCGCCCTTGTGACCCTGACGGTGGCCACGGTGGCGGGGCTGGTCGGCTACGCCGTGCTCGCCGCCCTGCTCGGTCAGAGCGGGGCGCTCGCCGTGCAGCTGCCGCCGGCGCTGGTGGTGGCCACGCCGGCGGCGGCCATCCTGGCCGTCCCCATGTACGGCCTCGTCCGGTGGGCGGTGCCCCCGGCCGTCCCCCCGGCGGCCACTGCCTCGCCCGGGGCCATCGGGCGATGAGCAGGCGCCGCAGGCGTCGCTGGGCGCACAGCATCGGGCCTGCCGACCAACGCCGCCGGCACCCGGTGGGGCTGACCTGGGAACCGAACCGGGGGCCCACGGGGCGCCGCCGTCGCGTGTTCACTCCGTCGCACCAGCCCCTCTCCTCGGCCTGGCATCGCCTGCGCCAAGCGGTGCGCCGGCGCCGTGAGGCGGTGCCCCCGCTGCGCTTCAAGGACAGCTCCCGGCAGAGCGTGTCCTCGGCCTGGGACCGCACGCGCCAAGCGGTGCGCCGGCGCCGTGAGGCGGTGCCGCCGCTGCGCTTCAAGCGCAGGACGCGCCCGGCCAAGGCGACGCAGCGCCGGCCGCCGCGCCAGCCCCGGATCCGGCCGCGCAAGAGCGTGGTGGAACGCGTGCTGCCCACGGGCGAGCCGGCCCCGGCGCGCACGGTGATTCGGCTCCGCGTCATGGGTCTCGTGATGGCCGTGCTCTTCTCGCTCATGTTCGTGCGCCTGTGGTACCTGCAGGTGCTCGACACCTCCTCCTACGCCAAAACGGTCAGCGCCAACGCAGTGCGCCCGGTGGAGGTGCCCGCCGCACGCGGCCTGATCCTCGACCGCAGCGGCTCGATCATGGTGGGGAACCAGGTGACCGAGGAGATCGTGCTGTCGCGCGTGTCCGCCCAGCAGCACCCGTCGGTGGTGTCGGACCTGTCGGCTGCGCTCGGCATCAGCACCGGCCAGATCGACTCCGACCTCACCAACCCGCAGTTCAGCCTGTACTCGCCGGTGCCCATCTTGGAGAACGCCCCCATCGCCGATGTCCTCTACCTCGGCGAGCACGCCTCGCAATTCCCGGGCGTGTCGGTAGAGGCCGTCACCACCCGGACGTATCCCATGTGCCCGACGAACCCCCCCGGCCAATGCCAGACCGGCGCCCAGCCCTTCGGCTACGTGGGCCAGATCTCCGCCTCGGAGCTGGCCGCCGACAAGAACCAGGGATATCAGCTCGGTGACCAGTACGGGCAGACAGGACTCGAGAACGAGTACCAGACGGCCTTGCGGGGCACCCCGGGCACCGACGACGTCGAGGTCGACGCGGCGGGCCAGGTGGTGGGAAGCGCCGGGCAGACCGCGCCCGTCGCCGGCGACGACCTGGTCACGAACATCGACGCCGGCCTGGAGCAGACGCTCCAAGCCGACCTCGACGCCCAGATGTCCCAGGTGCACGGCGTGACCGGGGCGGCGGTGGCCATGGACCCCGAGACCGGGGCGGTGCTGGCGCTCGTGTCCTCGCCCACTTACAACCCCACCTGGTGGAACGGGGGGATCTCGTACGCGCACTACCAGCAGCTGGACGTCAACAACGGCCCGCTCGAGGATTACGCCATCGACGGCCTGTACACGCCGGGCTCGACCTTCAAGCTGGCCACCGCCACCGCCGCGCTCAACGACGGGCTCATCACGCCGAACTTCAGCTACTACGACTCGGGCACCTACGACCTCGGAGGCGCCGTCTTCCACGACAACGAAGGAGAAGGTGGCTACACCCTGAACGTCAGCCGGGCGCTCACGGTGTCGAGCGACGACTTCTTCTACAACCTGGGCGTGCTCTTCTGGGACCAGCGCGCCAAGTACGGCGAGGACGCCATCCAGAACGCGGCCAATGCGCTCGGGTGGGGCGATGTGACCGGCATCGACCTCCCGGGCGAGACCCCCGATGCCCGGGTGGACTCGCCACAGGTGGTGGCCAAGGAGCACGCCCAGGACCCGGCTGCCTATCCCGACGGCGACTGGTACTCGGGGAACAACCTCGAGCTCGCCTTCGGCCAGGGAGGCACGGTCATCACCCCCATCGAAGAGGCGCAGGCCTACTCGACCTTCGCCAACGGCGGCACCCGCTACCAGCCCGAGATCGCCGCCGGCCTGGTGAACCCGAGCACCTGCAAGGCGGTGGAGACCTTCGCCCCCAAGGT
>DATHCF010000440.1:0-16861 GCA_035319705.1 Acidimicrobiales bacterium
CCTACCGAGACCGGTAACGAGAACCACTACAACGCCGCCTACCCCGTAGAGGACGGTGAGACTGACAGCTAGAGCGGGTCGCAGTCGGCTGTCGGTCATCGAGTCCATTGTTTCACCGAACACCTTGTCCGTTGTTGTCGCCTCTCTTGCACCCCAGGACAGGACCGGCCGAAATCACTCCCGGCGTGCTAATCCCGAGCGGGTGGCGCTCCCGCCGAGGTGCGATGTACCGGCACGTCCCGCTCGGGGTCCATATTCCCGTGATTCGCGCGTTATGCGCTCCTCAGCTTTCCGAGCTGACGAAAATAACCGTCGATATGTATCGCGAGCAATGCCGGGGCCTCGATGTTCTGGGCAACTCTTCTGGGCCGACTGTGATTGGGCCGTGCCGGTTAGTCGAGACACGCCTGGTAGGCACAGTGATGATTCGATCGGGGCATTGGTTGAACCCGGTGCCAGATCTGGGCCTCGGCTCCGCCGACCGACGTGACGCGGCTCCGGAATCATCTGTCACGCAGAGCCTGAATCGCGCGACCATTCAATGGTGGCCTACTCCTGGACTCTCTCGCTTGGATTCGAGCCCGTCGACTGGTCAGTTTCTGCCGATGAATGGCTTCACTGCCTGGCGGTCTGCAACTCAGAGTCGGATTCCGATGTCCGCTTCGCCGGCCATCGAGCGGATGCAACCACTCAGCCATTTATCGAAGTCACCGGCGAGCGTCCCGATAGGTCGCATCCCGACACCGTTCTCTTGCTTCTCCCGACGGATGAAGGGCTCGAGGTACTTATCGGCGGCCACGAGGAGGAGGTCGACGAGGGCATCGTTGCGATGTGGGCGACAGCGGTACAGTGTGCGACAAGCCGCCTCGGAAAGATGTCGCACGAGTTCGAGTGGACGGCGATCATTGGAACGCCAGCGGAGGGTCGCTTTGGGGGACGCTTCGCGCTCGGCGCTGGCGCCCGAATCGGTCCATTCGAGCTGACGCCCGGCGGTCGCCCGCTCACGCAGATGGCCCGCAATACGGCGGGCCCGTCCCTTTCGACGGCAAGCGTCCGCCATTCCTGGCCAGTTCTGGTGCGAAGTCGGCATGTCGGGTTCAACTGGCCATCTGCGCAAAAGCGCGCGTCGTTCGAGCTGCGGCGACTGTGCGCACTGTTATCTCTCGACTCGGACTACCACTCGTGGAGCGTCCTTGAGGCTCCCACTCCGCTCGGCATGGGCGAGAGGCGCATTCCCGAAAGTGGCCACCCCGCATATTCGCCGATGCCGACAGGACACTTTGCGGAACCGCCATCCGAACCAGAAAGCCTCTGGCAGCCGTCGAGCTGGGTGACGAAGGCGTGGGACGAGATGGCTCGCCATCCGTGGTTGGCGCACGCAGTCATCATCCACCACGAAGGTCAACTGCTCGATGACGAGCACCCTTCGCTTGCTCTCGTCGCCTACGTCAGTTCAATCGAGGCGATCTCGAACCGTCTCTTCGAGGACCGTCGATGTGAGACGTGTGGAAGTCACCTGTATGTTGCAGCCAGGTTCCGCGAGACACTTGCCCTCGTCGTGGGCGGAAACCAATTAGCTCGACTGGCAACGGCCTATGGGGATCGATCGACAAGCGTCCACCAAGGTCGCTTGCACGGAAGTGACAGCGCCCCTGGCTCCTGGGGAATCATTTGGAATGACCCTGAGCGCACCTTTGACCTACAGGTCGTGTTAGGGATGCGCGCCGCAAGCAAAGCATTGCTCGTGCTCGCTTTCTCAGACGGCTTGCCTCCACGCCGAACTTTGCCGGGCTCATGAGGCACTTGTGGGCCGCTAACGAATCGCGTGGCGTCGCGGACGCACGGAACAACAGCTTCAACCTCCCGAGTCTGGGACGCCTATTCAGCGATCTGAGCGCCCAGCGTTGTCGGTGGAAGTAGCGCATATTGGCGGCTACTTCGAGGGTGCTTGGCCGCATTCGACCAGTCGGGTATGCCGGTTAGGCGCCACCCCTCTCCCGAACCACCGCGCCACCCAGGCTGACCGGTATCACCCCGCACCCGGATGGACCGATGCCAGAAGTCCGTCGGCTGGCAACACCGTCCCTGCGTCGACCCGGGCTGTGACACCGGACCCCTCACCGCTCTGCTTCGACGGCCTCCACCACCTTCGCCAGCCCACGCTGGAGAGCATCCACCTGACGTCGCAGCTCCTGCACCTCGCCAATCAGGTTGATGAAGTCCTCGCGGTGGAGTGCCACGGTCGCGCGGGGCTGGAGCATGGCCAGGGACCGGCGCAAGTTACGTCAGACGAGTTTCGCGCTCCATCAATGCCCCGGCATGCCCCTCGCACGCCTCCACCCTCACCCGCTTCCCGTCCGGCCTCACTACCCATCCGCGCCACACCACCGGCTCCGGGCATGGGCCTGGGTAGTCGCCGAAGCCCGAGCCGCCATACACCCAGCGGAAGCAGCCACCGGGACGCGGGCTAATGACGTTGGCGAAGAAGGGGCAGCTCGGAGTTGCAGGAGGGGTCGGACATGAGGGGTCACCTTTCGGTCAGGCCCTCGTTAGACCATCAATGGTATGACGGCCTGGTCATTTCCTACATGCGGCGACTAGACAGGGGCGAAAGTCCCTAATGAAAACAGCGTGGGTTGCCGAAGGCGCTCTGTGGCCCTTCGAGGCGACACCATCGCACAGGAGTGCGGCCGTCCGTTCGGCGCGCGCCTGAAGGACAGGCTCCTCGACCGCGCAGTGCTGGCCGGTCCCCCGACGGCTGCCGCCTTGTGCCTCCTCCGATGGGGCCACTTCACAGCTCCGCTTCCGTACTGGCTCCTCATCACCCTCGTGCTTGTTGCTCAGGTGGTGAGCAACGTCGCTGCTGCTGCCTGGGAAGCGCCCACCGGGTGGCAGGTCGTCGCCTATGTCGGTGTGGTGCAGGGGGTCATCGGGGCGGTGGCTTACGCCACAGGATGGGGACCGATCCTCTCGCTCGGGTTCATTTTCGGCGCTGCATACACGCTGCAGCTCTCGGGATCGGTGGCCACCCTCCCGGCGGTGGGATGGTCCGCCCTGTGCATGGGCATAGGTCAACTTTGCATCGCCCTCGGCTTCGTCCCAAGCCTCATCACCCAACCCTTGGTCCAGGGGCTCGCCGCTCTTGGCCTGCTAGGCGTGGTGCTCACCGTCGGGCTGCTCGGACGCTTCACGGCTCAGCGAGAGAAGACCGAGGCCCGCCTGGCGCAATCGGAGCGACGCTTCAAGGCTCTGGTCAAGAACGCCTCGGACATCATCATCGTCACAGACGATTCGGGAATCCCCGCCTATGTCAGCCCAGCCTTTGAGAAGATCATGGGCTACCCAACCGACTACCTCAAGGGACACTCGGCTGCAGTGCTAATGCACTCCGACGACCTCGCCCAGATGCGTGCCGAGGCACCCAGCCGAGAAGACTACATCACCGACCGCTGGATCACTGAGCTGCGTCTCCGGCACGCTGACGGATCATGGAGATGGTTCGAGGCATCAGTGGCGAACCGGCTCGGCGATCCCGACGTGATGGGCATTGTGGCGAACCTCCACGACATCACCGAACGCAAGCAAGCCGACGAGGAGCTTCGCCAGGCCCACGAGCGATTCCGCTCCTCGTTCGAGAGTGCTCCCATCGGGATGGCCATGGCGGACCTCGAGGGAAACATCCTGAAAGCCAATGTCTCTTACGCCAGAATCCTCGGCCGAAGTGTCACCGAACTGGTCGGTCTGAACGTCCACGACCTCACCCACCCAGAAGACCGACATGCCAGCCTGGCCGAGATGCACCGTCACCTCGAAGGAGGCACAGAGGGTTACCTCATCGAGAAGCGCTACCTCCATTCTGATGGCCACGCCGTATGGGCTTCGGTGAATGCCAGTTGCGTGCGCGACAGTGAAGGAAACCCGTTGTATCTCATCGGGCAGATCGAAGACATCACCGAACGGAGGGCCTATCGCGAGCATCTTGCTCACGCTGCCCTTCACGATCCTCTGACGGGTCTTCCGAACCGAGTGCTCTTTATGGACCGCCTTGGTGGTGCGCTAACCCGTTCAGCCCGTCATAATCACCGGGTCGCTGTCCTCTTCTTGGACCTGGACCGCTTCAAGCGGATGAACGACTCGCTAGGACACGACCGGGGAGACTTGCTCCTCAAGGCGGTGGCTGAGCGGCTCAAAGCGTCGGTGCGCGCCTCAGATACCGTGGCCCGCTTCGGTGGAGACGAGTTCGTCGTCCTATGCGACGAGGTCACCGACGTGGCCCAGGCCATGGGACTAGCACGGCGCATCACTGCCAGGCTGCACTCCGCTCTGGACATCGAGGGCGCCGCCTTGTTCGTGACAGCCAGCGTCGGAGTGGCCCTTGGTGGTCACTCGACTCTTCCTGAGCGCCTGGTCCGTGATGCCGACACCGCCATGTACCGCGCCAAGGAGAACCAGCGGGGGACCATCGAGCTGTTCGTCGAGCGGGACGACGTGTGGTCAACCCGACGATTGCAGATGGGCAACGACCTGCACCTGGCTCTCCAGCGATCGGAGTTCGACCTCTACTACCAGCCGTTCGTCGATCTGCACACCACAACCCTCGTGGGTGTCGAGGCCCTCATCCGCTGGCGGCATCCGGCCCGAGGCCTCGTAGGACCGGCCGAGTTCATTCAGCTCGCAGAGGACATTGGGCTTATCGGCTCCCTGGGGAGATGGGTGCTGCAGGAAGCTTGTGCGCAGGCAGCTCGGTGGCGCTCTCTTGCTGCTCAGGCGGGTGTGGAACCGTGGCGACTGAGCGTCTCGGTGAACGTGTCGCCACGTCAGCTCGTGGACCATAGCTTCTCCGCCCAGGTGGGCGAGGTCCTAGCTGACACCGGTCTCGACCCGAATGCGTTGTGGTTAGAGATCACTGAAGCGACACTTCTTCGAGACCCCGGACAGTCCATTGCGACGCTCAGAGCGCTTCGCGACCAGGGCGTGCATCTCTCGATCGACGACTTCGGCACGGGATACTCCTCGCTCGCGTACCTTCAGCAACTCCCCGTCGAGTGTCTGAAGATCGACCGCACCTTTGTCGAAGGCCTCGGTCGGACTCACCACTCACAGGTAATCACCAAGGCCGTGATTGGCCTCGCCGAGTCGCTTGGACTGGCCTGCATTGCCGAGGGCGTGGAGACGGTCGCCCAGGTTCAGGAGTTGCGCCGGTTGGGATGTGGGTTGGCCCAGGGTTACCTCTTTGGCCGTCCCGTCCCTGGAGCGGCACTCGGGGACTATCCCGGTCATGATCTGTCCCCCCGGCGAGAACCGAAGACGCAGACCGCCTAGCCGTTCTGCGAGACGGTAAGCGGAAGAGATGATGGGGCTACGAGAATGATCGACGAGACCGAACCTCGGTTACGGCCCCAACTGGGAGATCGAGTTGTCTTCGCCGTTTTCGTCGCCGTTTTGATTACTGATGTGTTGTGGTACATGCTCGGGGTCGGCAGCTGGGGAATCGTTGTTGGGATTGGCGTGGCAGGGCTGGAACTCCTCTGCTCCTATTGGTATGACGGAGGACTTGCCGGGCCGGATAGGCGGATCAAGACGACCCAACGATGGGTAATCCCTTCAAGCCGACGCGATCGCGCGGGCCTTTGCGGTGTCCGTTTCGGCGCGTGTGACGCTGCTCAGCTTGGTGTTCAACCTGGTCAGACGTACTTTTACAGAGCTGGAGAAAACTGGCGAGAAGTCCACAACCTCCTTGTTCGCCGCAAAGGTGGACTACAAGCCGTGACAGTGCAGCGGCCAGGCAAGTCCATAGCGACCTGAGCCATGACGAGAGAGTGTCGTGGCTAGGAGAAGAAGACCGGCCACCAAGTTGACGGTCGTTGAAGCACATGATCTGGTAGCGCTCCTGCGAGGATGACCGCCGTCGGTGGGGCGACGCAGCCGATCTAGGAAGGATGGCCCTCGATAGGAGCTTTACGATGGAGTGCCCGGTATACGAGCGAACGCATCGACCTGGACGAGCATGCCGGGCACCACCAACTGGCAGGCAACCGTCGTGCGAGCCGGATACGGGGGGGAGAAGTACTGGCGGTAGATGTCGTTGTACTGGTCGACAAAACCGGGATCAGCCAGGTACCCGCATACCTTGAACACATCGGCGAAGCTGCATCCCGCCACCTGGAGGCAACGGCCCAGGTTGACGAAGACCTGGTGGGCCTGCTTGGAGAACTCCGGCCCGACCAGGAGGTGGTCCTCGTCAAAGGGCACCTGGCTGGCGACAGCCACCAGGTCACCGGACACGGCCACGTTGGAGTAGGGGAATCCAGATAGCGGTTCAAGAGCGAAAGGGTGTTCGACCATCTCCAGGGTCTACGCCGTCTTGCCCAGGGACTTCAAGGTCCCGCGCTACCCTGTCCCCGACTCATCCAGATAGCGGCGATGGAGTCCTGGCTCCGACGACCCGCAGCCAACCGGCCTTCGGGCACGGTGGTCCCGCCAGGGTTCGATGAGGAGCAAGTCATGGGCGTGCAGCCCAAGCGCGTCTACAGCCATCCGCCCTTTGGAGGGACCGACGAGGCGAAAGAGCAGTGGGCCGAGGCGTTCGTCGAGGCCCTTCTCGGGCCGGAGACCTACGATGTCACAGATGTCGAGATACCCGCGCCAGAACCCAGATGAGCACGATCACCACCGGTATCGCCGCCAGAAACCAGACGTCAGTCGGCTCCTCGGACGGGCAGAGCGTCTGGCTATGCCCTGAGCGAACAGGCCGAGGCCAATTATCGGTGTAATGGCTCCGTCGGGACCCTCGCGTCATGTCCAGCCGCCGCCGGGGTTTCGGAACGGGACATACAGCGACTTGGCCGCCCGCTTCTTGGCCTGCTCGCCCCGGCGGTCGTAGCGCGCCTCGGGACGGGCAGACATCCCGTGCTCTAGGGCCGCTCTCTCCGCTTCGCCCGCTTCTCCAGAGCAAGCTCGGCCCGTGACCGGCGGGAGGCAGCAGACCTCGCAGCTTCGACGTCCCCTTGGTCCAGGGCGTCGCGCTGGTCAGCGCGGGCCTGGTCCCGCATGGCCAGCAGTCGCCAGAACTCGTCCTGCCAACTCACCGGTAACTATGTCGGCAGACAGTCGGTATTCCTTGACCGAACGCGCAACAGCCCCGAGCGGAATCGCCCGGAGCCATTCCCCCCCGGCGCCGTGCCTGCGGGCGGGGTGAGGAAGCATCGGCATCATCCACAGGGTACTGAAGGGCTTCTGCTAAGGCCATCGCACCCAGTCCACTTAGAGGGAGAGTTGGCCGAAGGTTCCGACCTGGTTACGCAAGTGCTCAGGCGATGATTGCCATCCGCAGGCCACGCTCGTCGACCTCACCCCCGAGCCGCTGGTAGGTCCCTTTGATCCAGCGCCGAGCGCTCCAGCTGGCTATGAAGGCGTCGAGGATGTCGTCGGGTCGACTGCCGGGAAGCCAGCTACGGGTGTGCTCGTCGATGTCAGGGAATGCCTTCCTCAGAGCAGCGATACGTTCTGCCCTCCCCGCTTCGGTAGCCTTGTGGTGGGCCATCGGTTGACCGGCAAGCTCCGTGAAGCTGACCTCGGCGTGGACCTCGATGAGACTGTCCTGCCGTTCGGGGGTCACAAGACCGTCGCAGGCTTCCACCTTCCGCATGATGGCGAAGGTCTGTCTGGACACCGCCTTGCCACACGCCGCCAGACTCCGGCTACAGGCTTCGTGGTAGGTCGCTGAGCCGAGTGTGCATCTGAGAGGGGCGGGGACAACCGAGCTGCGGCGCGGCCCAAGCAGACGTCGTGCGGCCACATCACATGCCCGTGGACCGGTCTCGGGCAGGCCGATAGGGATGTCGACGGCCACGGCGGTGAGCTGTCCGGCATCGAGGAGGGCCAAGGCTTCCTTGACGTCGGAGACGACCGAGACAACGCTGACACCACCGTCCTCAGCGGAGGTGACCACCAGGACCCAGCCGTTACGACATCCATCCATGCCGCCGACCAGTGGCATGGAGAGGCACCAACTCGGCCTGTGGAGGCTCACCCCGACGTCCCGAGTGCGAAGACGAGGTGCCGGTCTCTCGTAACGGGGTTCAGGGTGGGCAGGGGCGTTGGGTTGTTCGATAGGCAAAGTAGAGGTGGAGCCCTGGCCCACGGGGTGTCCGGTGCGGAAAGCCGAGGCATCGGGTTCTTCGGTAGGCAAAGCCGAGGTGGGAGCGGGAGGTTTCTTACGGTGCCCGAAGAGGTCGAAGACGAGACCGAAAGTCACACCTGTGCCCGACAGCGCTAGAGCGATGACAAGCTTCATGTGGCAGCGACGTGGCTTCGAAGCCCCTCCAGATACCGCCTCGTAAGCGTGTGCTGGAGCGAAGTCGTGACCCTCCCCACCGCCTTGGCGAACAGTTCCCCTGGGCGGTAGAAGGCCACAACCTCGAACTCCACCTCCCCTCCGCTCTTACTCTGCACCGTGAAGCACTGCTCGCCCTGCTCCGGGTGGCCAGGGAGGGTGCCGTAGGCGAAGCTGAAGCTGTCGGGATGGTGGAGCCGGTCGGTGACGAAGACGAGGCGCACCGGAGCGAGCACCCAGAGAGGCCCGACCCGGCTAACGATGATGTGAGTTGCCCCGCTTGACACCGGATCATCGGGAAACACACGCGCCCCGGCGTGTTTGTGGGCAGCCCAGTGCTTGAGGCCCGAGACGGCGGCATCGAAGCAGGTGTCGGGACCGAGGACGAGCGAACAGCGGTCGTGGCTATATCCCGGCGGCACGAACCCGGCGCGGGTGGAGCCGAGGTCCGAGTAGCTGAAGTCGTGGTCCTCGGCGACGGTGAGGAGGTGGTCGAGGTCTTCCGGTGTTGGCTCTTGGAAACGGAGCATGCTGCCCCCCTGGCCGCAGAAGGGTAGGCCGATTGAAAACGCCGTGCTCAGAGGGAACAGTCACCAGGTCGACGAGCATGGCGTCGGCGTCCACAGCATTTCCTACCTTGTTATCCCCAGCCCGCTTTGCCCAGGCTGGCAGGCAGCGCTCCGGCCGCACCCCCAGGCTGGCACCAGAAAGGAAGATGCAAGGCGGCTGCTCCTCTGCGGCCAATGGTCCCCCCATCCGCAGAGGAGCAGCTCTTTCCTTCGGAAGCCCTTGAGCCCATAACACGGAGCTTTCTTCCTCTTGTTCTCGGCGCAGAAGGGTCCGGGGGTTGTAGATGGACAGGATGGTCCGACACCCCGGTAAGAGGCAGCGTCGCCCCTTGGCTCGACCCCCCGATCACAACGACGGAGGGTGCCGAGCCGCCCGCCTGATGCCAGAGAGTGATCGAGCTACTCGCCTGCGACCTGTCCCCTCGGCCGCAGGGAGTAGTGATCCTCCTGGGAGGCCCTCCGACCACGCAGGCCTCGCGCCTGGTTCCACCCTGTTCTACGCTCAGCCAGCGAGATAGTCAACGTGTTACCTGCAAGCAACGATGACGATGATGTCAGGTCAGCGTCAGTGGGTGCTGGGAATCGGAGCCCCCGACAATCCAGCGCCAAAAGGCCATGGCAGAGCGCACCGAGCCGCCTGAGGAAGTCGACCAGGAGCAGGCGGCCTTCACCAAAGCCCTCGGTGCCCGGCTGCGGTCCGTGCGCCACCAGATGGGTCTGTCGTTGGCGCAGGTGGAGGCCATGTCCCACCAGCAGTTCAAGCCCTCCATTCTCGGGTCCTATGAACGTGGTGCCCGGACCATCTCGATGTTCCGACTTCATCGCCTGGCCCGGCTCTACGGGGTGCCGGTGGAACAGCTTCTCCCCCCGGCTGCACCGACGAGCACCGAGGAGACACCTAGACAGTCGACTCGCTCCCCGGCACCACGACAGCTCCCCGAGAACACCGCCATCGACCTCAGAAGCCTGCGAGAGGCCGTCGGCCCCGAAAGCAACCTACTCCGTCGCTTCGTCAGTCAGGTGCAGGTTGAGCGCCAGGACTTTGGCAGCCGCATAATGACGCTGCGACGGTCCGACCTGCCGGTCATAGCCCGTCTCTTGGGTGTCACGCCCGAGGCCCTCATCCACCAACTGGAGGAGCTGGGGCTGCGTGCGGAGAGCTGAGTGGGGTGAGGGAGCCAAGGAGACCCCTGCCATCGGCACCATCGGACCAGGCAGCCCCCCGAACACGAAACGCTGACCTCGGCACTAGGGGCTTCCCCCTACGGTTCGGCCTTTCGCCGCTCGGGACAAGAGTCATTGAACGCCTCCAGAGGCCGCGTGGCAAGGGGCCGCCTTATGTCCACCCCAACATGGCCTTCACCGTCGAGCCCTGCTCCTCGCCCTGACTGCCGCCAACTCGTCGTCCAGCGCCACCGACCTGAGCGAGGCAACGCCCCAGGTGGCTGCTCGGTCGCTGACTACGCGGGTCGCATCGTCGCCACCACCTCGGCGACGACCGCTGGCATCGTGGGTTGTCGGCGGTTGCTCTCCTGGGCATCGAGCCACACGCTTCGGCCGGGAAACAGCACGACCTCTTCGACCGACCACACCTGGCGACCACCGTCGATGCCGTGAATAGCGTTCGTCGACTCGGCGACCTCCACGCCGTTGATGGTCAGGTGCTTCTCAGGAGCAGCTCGCATGATGCCGCTTGGTCCCCCAAGGATGACGACTGGTCCACGGCTGAGCGCGAGGATGGCAGGACACCGGTACTCACCCCTGGCTGGTGGACCGACGAGGACGCCTGGTCCGGTTATGCCACAGGGCTCCTTCGAGCGCTGGTAGATGGGCCAAGTGGCCGGGACGTCGATGGTGAGCCCGCGATAGGAGACCGGCTTCCACCCACTGGGGACCGCGACATGGACAGGTGGTGAGGAGCACGCTGCGAGGAAGCAGGCGCACGACAGCAGGAATCCCGCTACCCAGGGCCCTCTCACCCGGCGTTCGACAGACCGAGAAGGCCCTGGAGGTCGTTCACCAGCGTCCAGTCCTCGGACCAACCGTAGTGGTCGACGATAGGAGTGCAGCCACCCATGTCGACCCAGAGCCACAGAACTTCGCCGGTGGGGTAGCTGAAATAGGCGTCAACATCCTGTCCCAAATCCACCGGACACGACTGGGCCGTCCCCGGCGATGGCACCGAACCGCTGTTGGCTTCCTCGGTCAGCCGGGCAAGCATGGCGCTGTCGGTGATGGTGCGTTCGGCGTTGAGCCCGAGAGGCGGGTTGAGCGTCTCGTAGTCGCAGAGCAGCACCGAGGTCGCGCCAGTGGGAACGAGAACCTGCTCGTTTGAGGCTGGAGTCTGCGGCTGCGGTGGGGCGCTGGATGGGCAGGCGGTCGGCGGTTCGCCAGTGGCCAAGCTGGGAGTCACCGGCGCTGTGGTGGTGGTCGGTGAGGGCACGGACACCGGCGGCGGTGGAGCTGTTGAGCTAGGAGGGATGCTCGCTGGCGTCGGCGCGCCGGGAGAGGCCGGACCGGACGGCTCAACCGTGGGGCTGGGGGCGGGTGAGTGAGCCGGGGCGGTCAAGGTCGAGGCCGCTGCCGCCCCACCGGCAAGGAGGACGAGGGCCAGCACACTGACCCAGGGTACGAACCGCCTGACCGGCCGAGTCTGCGCCATACCCCCTCCTGAACCACTCTCCCACTGGTGTGTGGCCGTTCTGGGCGCGACCAACCGTGGTCGTCGCTTTGCAGGGAGGGACGGGCTCAGCTGGAACGTCGGCCCAGCCGGGTCCTCACCTCGTCGGCGAGCCACAAGCACCCGCCCGCACTTGCCAGCACGAGAGCAGCCAGAGCAAGCCAGCTCAACCCGCTGCCTGTGCCAGTGAACGCAAGCGACCCAGCGCTTACCGCCCGAGTCGACGAAGTTGTAGGTGGGGAGGTCGTCGGAGGCGAGGTTGTCGATGGAGCCGATGCCGACGTGGTTGTCGTGGATGTAAGGGGCGTAATCGTCGAACCGATGGTCTGCTCGAACGCCTGGGCGATGACCGTGGCCCCGGCCTCCGTGGGGTCGTCGCCGAAGCCCTCCATCTGGCCAGCCTGGCAGGTGATGTCGAGCAAGGTGCAGGCCTTGTCCACGGCAAGGGGCACGTCACCCCACTGCGAGGAGACCATGTCGGTCAGGTCGGTGATGTCGAAGGCAGAGGCGACATCGGCGACGGGGGCTCCAACTTGCTGGTATGCGCCCGTCAACATGCTGTTGAACTCACCAACGAGCGAGACGCTGAGGTCAGCCTCGGTCTGCGTGGACCCGCCTGCCAGCCAGTCTCCGAGGAAGGGGTCGAAGTAGTTCATCCCGATGATGGGAGCGGTGGGTCCTGCCGCCTGTCGAAGCTGGCTCAGGATGATGCCCAGGTTCGAGACCGCCGTCGACTCGTCCCCTTGGAGGCATGCCAGGTTGACACTGGTCCCATTCACACACGGCAGCAGGTCGTTGCCGCCGATGTCGATGGTGATGAGCACGGTCGCGCCGGCGTGCTCTTGCAAGAACGACAACGCCTTGTACATCTGGCCATCATTGAGCATCGAAGATGTGGTCTCGCCGGAGACGGCCATGTCCTCCACCTGAAGACCTGGGACCGAATAATGCGAGGCAATCAGGTAGGGATAGGAGTTGGTCCCGTTCCAGACGGGCACCGAGTCTCCGAGGGCCAGGTAGTAGACAGTGGATGAACTCGCCGAAGCAGGACGGAGCGTTACCAACGCACCGTCGAGCACCAACCCGGCTGCCATCAGCAACGTCATCGCCGCCCGTCGCATTGCCAGCCGTTGTGCCATGGCAGCTCCTCACCGCTTGAAGAGGCAAGCCCCGTCGTTAGCTTGGGCCTGCATGTAGAGACGCGACATCGTCCGTCCTGATGATTCCGGCTGTTCGGCCACCTCCGGTGCTCGTTCGAGGTCTCCTCGTCACTGCGGGCAAATCACGATCGGCGAACTCGGTGGTGGGCGGGGGCCTCTGTACGCGGAGGGCTCTGCAGAACGCCCCGAGCGACCGTGGCACTAGGGGCTTCCCCTGTGGTTCGGCCTTTGCCGCTCGGGACAAGAACCATTGAACCGACACCCGTGGTCTTGGTTCTGCTCCCTAGTACACTGCGGCCGGACCAGCTCCGAGGTGAGCACCCGACAACCGATGTTGGTCGGCACGAGATGGCACCTGACTACCCCATAGAGCGCTTTGACCCTCTGCTCAGGGACCTGATCACCTGGGACCTAGTGGTCAAGACTCGAACCTCAGGACAATGGCTGCTCAGCGATTCTGCTGAACAGCGCCTGGACGAGCTGGTCGAGTGGTCAAGCCCTGTTGACAGCGAGCAGATGGTGTATTTCGACCACCACTGTGCAGATTGCCCTGGTCATATCCGCACCCGTCTGCACGGAGGCCTCTACTTATGCGACCGCTGCCGCGAGCTGCGAGCGACACCCCTCGTCGATAACCGGGGGTCTGTCCCCGCCGAGACTAGCAAGCACCGCCGAATAGGCACGATGGTCACCTTTGCTGTCTTCTTGGTGCTCGGCATCGTCGGCACAGCAGCGGTAATAGCTGTGACCAGGCAACCCTCTAGCTCGACCTCGCTCGGCAACACCGGCACCGGGGTCGGGGTTGTCAGTGATCCCAGCCAACTGTCCTGTCACCCATCGGGGATTGGCGTGGACCGTGTGTGCCGTCTCTTGTTCCAAGACCTCCACCGTGGAAGTCGTGCCGGGTATCGGGTGTGCTTCTCCTCGCCTGCCCCGGACGCCATCTTGGGGACAACCGGGCGGTGCTCGATCACTAACAGCTACGGGCAGGCCGACGGAGTGTTCATCGCCGAAAGGGCCGGGACTGCGACGGTGACGGCCACTGAGACGAGCGCAGCCAGTGTCGCCGAGGGAACGGTGAAACTGACGATCACGGTGTCAACAGCGTCGGGGTCTGCTCGGCGCTGAGGGTCAGCTAGCTCGCTGTAGCGCCGACTTCATCGTCGGCGTCCTGGCCCTGCCAGCAGGGTCACCGCTCCTGGTCCTGGAACGAAACTCGACTCCTCGCCTGTCGATCAGCGAGCCTGCAGCATGGAGCCGGTAATCCCCGTACCACACCGTCGGGAGGGGGCTGACCCGACGTGCTCGGCAGCACCCTGACGTTGTCACCCACGGACGCCACGTCAGTCATATAGATGAACGGGAGCGCCTTCCCGCTCACTGATGGCCTCGGCCGCTGCGTCGAGGAGCTTGTGGGCGAGGTCCGACAGGGCTCTGGCAGCAGCCAGCTCTTCGCCGATGACGGGCTGGTTGGCATCGGCCGGGTTGCGTCGAGCCTGTCCGGCACCGGTGAAGGCGGTCCCATGGATGATGAGGGTGGCCCTCGCCTCGGTGTGGTCGGCGTCCTCCTTGAACCACAGCTTGATGTCCACGGTTTCCTTCATGGTCCACCTCCTTGGAGGTCCCAAGACCACGTTACGCCCCATATCGCAGCTTCGCCGAGGACCGAGCGCTTGGGACTAGGAGCCGAGTTGGCATCTTTGCGGGCTTGTGTATCGGCCAAGTGGGTCAACGCCTTCAGGACGTAAGCTGAGCGTTCATGATCCGTGACCTCATCCGCATCGGCGGCGGCAAAGTGGTCCACGCCCAGGAGTCCAAGGGGAAGGCCCTCTGTGACGACCGGACCTACGAGGCCGCCACTGCTTCGTGGGAAGGGGACGACTCGGAGGTCAACTGCGAGGACTGCCGTGACAGGCTCGGCATTCCACCTCGGCCGCAACTTCCTCCGCGCTAGTCAGGACTCCTTCTGCCTGGGGTCTCGCCCAAGCCGCCTCATCCGGTGTTCGACGAAGCGACAACCTCGACGTCGACCAGCTGAGCGCTCAACGCTGGCGTCTGGCTGACCAGTACCGCCTCATACGACCCCGGCGGTAGCGGCGGCGGCTGACCGTTTGCGAGACAAGACGGCCAGGTCGGCGATGTCTCCTGCGGTGTCGTGCTGCAACCCAGATAGCTGGCCGTCATCGTGAACGGAAGCCGGTTGGCTCCGGGGTTCATGTAGAAGGGGGCCGGCTCGCACGGGGTCGGATACTTCGGGTTGAACGGGATGGTGGCGGACTGAAGGCCCACCCACCAAAACGGCTTGCAGCCCTGGGTCAGGTTGAAAGTCTCGTTGGTGTGGTTGTCGACGACGAGGGTCCCCGACACAGTGGAACCGGCCACCACCGTGGTAGAGGGCAACTCGATGCTCGTGGACAGCGCCCCAGCGGGTGGAAGCGAGGGTGGCGTCGTCGTCGTGGTCGTCGAGGTGCTGGGTGGTGTCGCCGTGACGACAGTGACCTCGGCCCCCCAGGCGGGCATCATGGCCTGGCTCGCCGGCATGACCGTCGCTGAGATATAGGTCTGCCCTGGGCTCTCGGCGACCAGGACCGCCCGCCTTCCACGGTCGGAGAGGAGCGTCGAGCAGGACTCGGTCAGGACACTCGGGTCAACGATGTGGAGGTCGGTGGCCTCACCCCAGCCCCAACCCGGCACGATGGCGACCAGGTTGGAGCCGACCAGCACGGTGATTGTCGGTCTGGGGAGCATGTCGGTGAGGGTGATGGTCGGAGCCCCAGGTGCTGAACACGATGAGGATGCCGTGGTCGAGGGGGCTATCGGAGAGGTAGCCGAGGGCGGAGTCGGTGCGGTCATGGCCGAGGCGAGCCCTGCGCCCAGCGCCAGGAACAGGAGGCTGCCGACGCTGACCCAGGGCAGGAGGTGGCGGCGAGCAGAGGGCACGGAGAGTTAGTGGCCGAGGGGGTAAGCCATCAACCGGGCCATATCGCTATGCGACAGCACAACGGAGGTCCAAGGGGAGAGGCCAAGGTCCTCAGCGGCGCTTCGAGTTCGCAAGCTCCTCGTCCAGCTCCACCGACTTCACGACATGGGCCACGGTCGACGAATGCCACGTCCCTCCCCGCGCCGTCGGCACCTTGTCCGTGTTGAGCTTGTCGGCAATCTCTTTGAGCGACCGCCCGGCGGCACGCTCTCTGGCGATACGGCGGCGCACTCGCTGCGGGAGGATGGGAGGCTGCCCAGCGCGCTTCCCCTGAGCCCGCCTTACAGCGTGGGTGGCCTTCACCCGCTCCCCGATGCGCCGGGACTCGAAGGCTGCTGCCGCCGAGACCACCTCGACCACCAACCGACCGGCCGCTGTCGTCGTGTCCACGTCGACATCGAGGACGACCACCTTCCAACCCTTCTTCTCGGCCCGGTCGAGGAGTCTGGCGAAGTCGGTGGTGGACCGCGCCACCCGGTCCACCTTGGAAGCCACCAGAACGTCGGCCTCGCCCCGGTCGAGCCGGTCCAGGGCGTCCAGGAGCCGCCGCCTGTTCGCCATTTTCCTGCCGCTCAGCCCAGCGTCGACGACGTGCTCGACGTGGACCCAGCCGCGCTGCGCGACGACAGAGGCGAGGGTGTCTTCCTGGTCGTCCAGGGACAGCCCTGAGGCTGGCTGGCGGCCGGTGGAGACCCGGCCATAGGTGATGGCCCGGAGGCGCTTGTCGGCCCTTGCAGACCCTCTGGAAGCCCTGGTCACCGGGTCAGCCTACCGGGAGGCTTCCTCAGTTGCAGCCAACTCTATACGGCGCTAGCGGTTCCTTACCTCTCCAAAGGGCGCTCCTCGGCCTCGGCGGCGGCATCAATGACGTCGGCGACCAGCTCCAGGCGGTCCTGCAGAGTCCGGTCTGCTGCCTCCTCACCCGGCAGACCGGCGGTCTTCTCGGCTATCTGGTGCAGGCTCCTGGCAGCTCGGCGAAGGTCCTTCGTCGACGGCATCGCCCCATCCTGCGTCACCTCGGGGAGTTGGTCGGGGAATGGTCAGGACCGGTCTGGCCGCCGAACCGCTCGCTTCGCGCCACCGACCCTGCGTGCTAACCCTCAACCATTCATGACCCCGAGGCCTAGGTGCGTAGTG
>DATHCF010000441.1:0-4410 GCA_035319705.1 Acidimicrobiales bacterium
ACCTGGCCCAGGCGGGCCACGTTGTCGAGCTGTCCGGTGGCCAGCTGGAAGCGCAGGTTGAGCAGCTCCCGGCGGTACTCGGCCAGGCGCACCTCCAGCTCGTCGTCCTCGAGCTCGCGCAGCTCGGTGGCGCTGGGCACGGCTAGACCTCCACCTCGGCCGTCCCGTGCGTCCCGGGACGGACCACGAACTTGGCCTTGAACGGCAGCTTCTGGATGGCGCGGTCCATGGCCTCTTTGGCCAAGGTGGGCTCGACTCCGCCCAGCTCGAACAGGATGCGCCCCGGCCGCACCACTGCCACCCAGTGCTCGGGGTTGCCCTTTCCCGAGCCCATGCGGGTCTCGGCCGGCTTCTGGGTCACCGGCTTGTCGGGGAAGACGCGGATCCACACCTTGCCGCCGCGCTTCACGTGACGGGTCATGGCGATACGGGCCGCCTCGATCTGCCGCTGGGTGAGCCAGCCCGGCTCCAGCGCCTGGATGCCGAAGTCGCCGAAGTTGACCGACGTCCCACCCTTGGCCGCACCCTCGGTACGGCCGCGATGCTGCTTGCGGTGCTTGACCTTCTTGGGCATGAGCATCAGTCGGTCTCCTTGCGGAAGTGCGGCGTCTCGTGATGCTCGGTGCGGGTGCGCCGTTCGATCTCCTCCTCCTCGGCCAGCAGACGCTCGAGGTCGTCGGCCTCGGCCGGGGGAAGGGCGCCGGGCAGCGGGGTGGTGAGGGGCTCTTCGGCTTCTGTCTCCTCGGCCGCCGGGGCCGCCGGCGAGAAGGCGCTGCCCGGCTCTCCCTGCTCGGCCCGGCGCCGGCCGCCGCCGGCGGTGACGAGACGGCGCGGACGGCTCTGGCCGGAGGTCTCTCCGGCCGCCATGGCCGCCTCGCGCGAGATCTTGTCCTCCGACGACAGCCGATAGGGGAGAATGTCGCCCTTGTAGATCCAGCACTTCACCCCGATGCGGCCGAAGGTGGTGCGCGCCTCACGAAATCCGTAGTCGATGTCGGCGCGAAGGGTGTGCAGCGGGACCCGTCCCTCGCGGTATCCCTCCTTACGGGCCATCTCGGAGCCGCCCAGCCGTCCGGCGCACTGCACGCGGACGCCGAGCGCCCCGGCCTTGGTCACCGTCTGCATGGCCCGCTTCATGGCCCGGCGGAAGGCCACGCGCCGGGCCAGCTGGTCGGCGATGCTCTGGGCGATGAGGGCGGCGTCGAGCTCGGGCTGCTTGATCTCCTGGATGTTGAGCTGGATGCGAT
This sequence comes from Acidimicrobiales bacterium, assembly GCA_035319705.1. Taxonomy (GTDB): domain Bacteria; phylum Actinomycetota; class Acidimicrobiia; order Acidimicrobiales; family UBA8190; genus UBA8190. The sequence goes on from DATHCF010000441.1 coordinate 1,248, forward strand.
TGCGCAATCCGGTGATGTCCTCGATCTTCTTCTTCAGCCGGTCGGCCTCCGAGCCGCGCCGGCCGATCACGATGCCCGGGCGCGCCGTGTGGATGTCGACACGCAGGCGGTCACGGGTGCGCTCGATCTCGATGCGGCTCACCGCCGCCGCCTCCAGCTGTGACATGAGGTAGTGGCGGATCTTCCAGTCCTCGACCACGAACTCCTGGTAGTTGCGCTCCTCGAACCAACGTGACTTCCAGTCGGTGGTCACGCCGAGGCGGAAGCCGTAGGGGTTGACCTTCTGGCCCATTACTCGTCGCTCTCCTCTGTGGCTCGGTCCTCGGTGGTCTCCCCGGGCGCCTGCTCCTCTGCCGGCGGCCTGCGCCGGATGCGCCGCGGCGCCTTGGGGCGCAGGATCCCCGGCTGCTCCTCCTCGGCCTTGGCCGCCCGTCCCCGCCGTCGCCGGGCCGGCGCGGGCTCCTCCTCGGCCTCGGCCTGCGGCTCCTGGCCCTCTTCTTCCTCTTCCGTTTCCTCTTCTTCTTCTTCTGCCGTCGCGTCCCCGGCCGGGACCTCCAGCTCGACGGCCTCGGCGGACGGCTCCTCGGTCTCCTCGGGTGCGGGCTCTTCGGCCGCCTGCGGCTCCCCGTCCTCCGGCTCCTCGGCCTCGATCGCCTCCAGCTCGTCGGCCGTCGGCTCCTCTGTCTCCTCCGGCGTCTGCTCCCCCGCCGTCTCCGCGCTCGGCGCCGCCTGCTCGCGCCGTGAGGCGGCCACCCGGCGAGCACGCAGCGACGTCGAGGTGGCGGCCTGGCGGGCCCGCACCCGGGCCAGACGCTCCTCGGGCATACGGCTCACGATCACCGTGATGTGGCAGGTGCGCTTGCGGATGCGCGTGGCCCGGCCGCGCGCCCGGGGACGCCAGCGCTTGATGGTGGTCCCCTCGTCCGCGTAGCAGGCCGACACGTACAGCTCCTCGGGATCGAGCCCGTCGTTGTTCCGGGCGTTCGACACCGCCGATTCGAGGACCTTGGCCACCACCCGGGCGGCCTCGCGCGGCGTGGCCCGCAGGATCTCGTGCGCCCGGTCCACGTCGTATCCACGCACCAGGTCCAGCACCTGGCGAGCCTTGGTGGCCGACATGCGGTAGTGGCGCAGCACGGCGCGCGTCCCGGGACGCTCGTTGGTCTTCACCCCGGGCATCAGCGTCTCGCCTGCCGTTCCTGGCCCGCATGGAAGCGGAAGGTGCGGGTGGGGGCGAACTCGCCGAGCTTGTGGCCCACCATGGCCTCGGTGACGTACACCGGCACGTGCTTGCGGCCGTCGTGGATGGCGATGGTGTGCCCCACCATGTCGGGGATGATGGTGGACCGGCGCGACCAGGTCTTGATGACGCGCTTCTCGTTGGCGGCGTTCAGGGCGTCCACTTTCTTCAGCAGGTGGTCGTCCACGAAGGGACCCTTCTTCAAGCTGCGGGGCATGGCTGGTCCTGTGCTCCTAACGGCGGGCGCCGCGCGTCCGGCGGCGTCGCACGATCATCCGGTCCGACGGCTGGTGCTTGCGGCGGGTGCGGCCTTCCGGCTTGCCCCACGGCGACACCGGGTGCCGGCCGCCCGACGACTTCCCCTCGCCACCGCCGAGCGGGTGGTCGACGGGGTTCATGGCCACCCCGCGGGTCTGCGGCCGCACCCCGCGCCAGCGGTTGCGCCCGGCCTTGCCCCACGAGATGAGCTCGGCCTCGGGGTTCCCCACTTCGCCGAGGGTGCCCCGGCAGTCGATGGGCACCCGGCGCATCTCGGTGGAGGGCAGGCGCAAGGTGGCGAAGGCGCCCTCCTTGGCCACCAACTGGGCGCTCATGCCGGCGCCGCGGGCGAGCTTGCCTCCTTGGCCGGGCCGCAGCTCGATGTTGTGGACGGTGGAACCCACGGGGATGAACCGCAGTGGCAGGGCATTGCCCGGCCGGATCTCCGCCCCGTGGCCGTTCTGGAGCACGTCGCCGACACGCACGCCGGCGGGACACAGGATGTAGCGCTTCTCGCCGTCGTGGTAGTGCAGCAGGGCGATGCGGGCGTTGCGGTTGGGGTCGTACTCGATGGCCGCCACCTTGGCCGGCACGCCGTCCTTGTCCCGCTTGAAGTCGACGAAGCGGTACTGCTGCTTGTGGCCGCCACCGCGATGGCGCGCCGTCTTGCGGCCGTAGCTGTTGCGTCCGCCGGTTGCGGGCTTGGGACCGACCAGGGATCTCTCCGGACGCGACCGGGTGATCTCGGAGAAGTCGGACACGGTCTGGAACCGGCGCCCGGAGCTGGTCGGCTTGCGCTTGCGCAGTGGCATGGCGTCTGTTCCCCTACTGGTTCTCGAACAGGTCGATGCGGTCCCCGGCGTGCAGGGTCACCATGGCCCGCTTGTTGTCGGCACGCGAGCCGAAGGTGTTCGACCGCCGGTTGCGACGGCGCTTGCCCTTGCGGTTCAGGGTGTTGACCTTGACCACCTTCACCCCGAAGACGTCTTCCACGGCGCGGCGGATCTCGGCCCGGTTGGCGTCGGATGAGACCACGAAGACGTAGGTGCCGTTCTCCATGAGGGCGTAGGACTTCTCGGAGACGACCGGGTGCAGCAGGACCTCTTCGGCCGTCCTCACTGGTCCTCCCCACCCTCGTCGTCGGCGTCGGGCTGTTCGACGGCGTCCTCTGCGTCGGGAGCGTCGGCCAGCCAGCGCTCGGGGCCCGCAGCGGCGGGGGCCTCCGCGGTCTCCACCCCGGCTTCGGCCACGGCTCCCGGTTGGGCGGCGGCGGCCTCCGACGTCGGAGCCTCAGCGGGCGCAGCCTCGGGGGCCGCCTCCTCGACGGCCGGCGCCGCAGGCAGGGGCTCGACCTCGAGCGGGCCGCCCGGCAGGGTGGCGTCGGTGAACACCACCCAGTCGTGGCGCAGCACGTCATAGGCGTTGAGCTCGGCGACGGAGATGATGTGGACCCCGGGCAGGTTGCGGAAGGAGTAGGCGGCGTCGAGGTCGTCGGTGTCGAGAACCACGAGGACCTTGCCCGATATGCCGAGCGCCTCCAGGGCCGCCACCGCCTGCTTGGTGCGCGGCGCCTCGAAGCCCCAGGCGTCCACCAGGGCCACCTTCTCCTCGGCGGCGCGGTCCGACAGCGCCGAGCACAGGGCCAGGCGGATCATCTTCTTGGGC
>DATHCF010000442.1:0-2295 GCA_035319705.1 Acidimicrobiales bacterium
GGCGGTGGCCGGAGTGGCCGTGCTCGGTTCGATCGTGAACGGCCAGCTGTCGGTGGCCCTGGCCCACAGGCTGCACCAGCTCGGCATCCCGCAGAGCTTCATCAGCTTGGTGCTCACCGCGGTGACGACGGGAACGTTCACAACCAAGGCGGCGAAGGCCATCTCCCACTCCAACCACGGGTTGCAGGAGATCGTGAACAAGATCCTCGACGCCGCCCAGGGGGCGGCGACCCACGGTATCGACCTCGCCCTGTACACCGCCGGCGCTCTGATGGCCGCCTCGGCCGTGGTGGCCGTGGTCACCATGCGCCGGCGCGCCCAACGCCCGGAGCTCTGATCTGAGCCCGGGCACCGGCGGCTGCAGGCACTGAGCAAGGTCAACCCGCTGAGCTACGAGGTCGACGCCCTTCGCGGGCTGCTCATCGACTCGCCGGACCATCTCGGGCAGGACTTCACGTATTGGGCGAGTGTTGTCTAACGGAAGGACTTTGGTCCTCCGATAAGTGAACAGCGGCTATTGCCTTCGGGCGGCAGCCGATCAGAAGTGGGCAGAGGCACTCTGGGACGAGGAGGGCAGCCGCGGTGCAGGCTGCCCTCCCTTTTTTTGCGCCTTCGCCCTCTCCCAGCCTGCGCTGCCGCCCACCTTCGGGCGATAGCGATATATCGTGATAGTGCGCTACACTGGTGACGATCAGAGAGAGCGCCAAGAGCGACGACAAGAGGTGAGGGCGTTGACACACAGACAGCAGTCCGATTGGAGGGGAGCACGAGGCCGGGGCCGCCGGCGCGGACCCTGGTGGGCCGAGTGGGGCGAGCAATGGGGTGGGCCGGGGGCGGGTCCCCGCATGCGGCGAGGTGACATCCGCCGGGCCCTGCTCTCGGCCCTCGGAGACGGGCCGGGCCACGGCTACGAACTCATCAACCGCCTCGAAGAGCGCAGCGGAGGCGTGTGGCGACCCAGTCCCGGGTCCGTCTATCCCACGTTGCAGATGCTCGAGGACGAAGGCCTGGTGCGTTCCGAGGAGCGCGAGGGTAAGCGCGTCTACGAGCTGACCGAGGCCGGACGCACCGAGGCCGCCGAGAGCCCGCCGGCCGACGACTTCGCCGAGCACGGGCCCGGCCGCCACCGGGGGCTCCGGGCGATGCGCACGGCCGGGGAGCAGATCGGCCCGGTGCTGGCTCCGCTCGTGATGGCCGTCCGCCAGCTCTCCATGACGGCCAACGAGGACCAGATGGAGCGAGGACGCGAGATCCTGCGCCGCGCCACCAAGGAGCTGAACCAGATCCTGGCCGAGAGCTGATCCGGACCGGGGCCGGCGCCCGGGGCTATCGCCGGCGCCAGGTCTTGTGCTGCGCCGCCAACGACGAGAGATAGGCGTTGTAGGCAGCCAGCTCGGCGTCTTCCGCTTCTGCTTGGGCCAACCGCCGATGCTCGAGCGAGGAGGCGTCGTCCAGCGCCACGCTGCGGCCGGCGGCATTCGCTGCTCCCGTGACGGCCGAGCGCAGGCCCCGGGCGCCGAGGGTGTTCGGGTCGTCGTGGACGAGGAACCACCAGAAGACGGTTCCGAACACGGCGAAGCACGGCCACATGACCGAGTAGACCCAGCCGAGCCCGTCACCGCCCAAGGCGATTCCCACCTGCCACCAGGCAGCCACCACGCACCCGGGGACCCACACCGCCAGGGCGAGATGAGCCAACACGGCGCGCCGGCTGAACCAGCGCGACCTCACTGCAGCGGGGCTCCGGCGGCGAGCGGAAACGCGGCGTCCTGCGGGCCGGCCATGTGCGCGAAGCGCCGGGTCAAGAGGCGCTCGGCCACGATGGCGCAGAAGGGCACCGTGCCTGCCAGGAGCACCAGGACCATCCACGGCAGCGGGACACGCAGGCGGCGGGTGAGATCGAACGCCACGAGCAGGTACACGAGGTAGAGGTAGCCGTGCATGGTGCCGACGATGCGGACGACCCACAGATTGTGGTCCCACACCTGCAGCGGAACCCCGGCGAACACCAGCACGATGAGAAGGACGGCCGTGGTGTAGGCGAGCACCCGGTAGCGCAGCAGCGCCTTTTGGTCAGCCGGCTTGGCCGGCAGGAAGCGGTTCACCGACGGAATACGGTACCGGTCCGCTGCCCGGCCAAGGAATCGGGCCGGTGGTGTGCAAAACAGGGCCTGGCCAGGACCAAAGGCGTACCCTGGTGGTCGTGAAGGGCGACCGGGTGGAGATCGTGGTGGACGTGGGGAGCGGCGTACAGCGCTTCGAGGTGGCGGCGGTCAAGGCCGGCCGCCGTGTCGA
>DATHCF010000443.1:0-12343 GCA_035319705.1 Acidimicrobiales bacterium
ATGAAGGCCGAGCACATCCGCAGCCCCTCGACCGGCCGTTTGCCGTTGGGAGGGGTGCTCCAGCGACTCGGATGGAAGTGGGCGGAGGAGGATTCTTCCACCGGACCGGTCGAGGGGCTGCGCATGGGCCAGGCCCGGCACCGGCGCAGGTCCGTGCGCCGGTGCCGCGGTGGGCCTAGTGGAGTGTGGATGCTCCTTTCCGTTCGGACTTGGACATCTGGTGCATGGACAGCGAGCGGGCCGCCTGCGGCACTCACGTCTCGAGACCCTCGGCCAGGCGCTGCTCCTCCGGGCCGACCTTCTCGTTCCAACGCGTGGGGTCCCACAGCTCGACCCTGTTGATGACGCCGGTGACGAGCACGTTCTCCGCCAAGGCGGCGAACTCCCGCAGCTGCTGGGGAATGGGCAGGCGTCCCTGCCGGTCCAGCTCCACCTCGTACGAGCTCGACGCCCAGTGACGGACGGAGTTGCGCTCCTGGCGCCCCACCGACTCGAGCTCCTCCTGCGTGGCCATCTGCTTGTCGAACTGCTCCGGGGTCCACAGCGCCAGGCAGCCCTCGGACTGCTCGGCCAGGAAGCCACCCTGCTCGAAAGGGGCGCGGAAGCGTGAGGGCAGGATCACCCGCCCCTTGGCGTCGAGCGTGTGCTCGTACCTCCCGAAGAACCGTGCCACCAGCTGGCGCTCCCCTGTTCCCCGTCATCTGGCGGGAACCTCCCCTTCGCACCACTTCGCGCCACTTTATGCCCTAATCCACCACTTCGTCAACATTGGGGCCTCACCACCAGGGAAAAAAGCTGACGGCTCCCCACCGAGGGCCCGAGAGGGGGAAGGAGGGCCGGCTCGGGGGAGCCGGCTACCCGGGAAGGCGGGCGAACAGCGCCCGGGCCAGGGCGTCCAGGCGGGTGGCGGCGCCGGACAGCTGCGGCAGCAGGGCGTCGAGGCCGACGGCGGCCCCGGCCGTCCGGGCAGCGGCCGTCCGGCGGTCTTCGGGGCCGAGAGCCAGCACGGCCAGCAACGCCCGAGGGTCCCAGTGGTCGAGAACCATGCACTGCACGCGGGCGCCGGCGCGGGTGCGCCGCTGCGACAGGCCCAGCACCTTCCTCCCTGCCACCGACACCTCGCCCGGGCCCATGCCGGCGAAGCACACCAGAGACGACCACTCGGTCCTCGTGGCACGCCCGCCGTGAGCGACGGCGCCGGCGATACCAAGCGAACCGAGCGCCGCACAGAACATGTCGCCCACCCATGTCGCACCCGCCACCACGTCGTCGACCCACAGCCGATCGTCTCGGGGCAGCCAGATATCGATCCACAGCTGGGCGCCGGGTGAGACGACCACTGCACCCCCGCCACTTCGCCGGCGCACCAATTCCATACCGGCAGAAGCGAGCGCCGGGCGGTCGGCGACCTCGTCGGGCTGGGCGCTGCCCAACACCAACGCCGGCGCGCCGGCCATCACGGCGCGGCGCACGACGCGGCGCCGCTCGAGCTCGGATGGCGGCCACGGCTGGTGGAGGGCGGCGGCACCGGTTTCCGACCGCTCGAGGAGCCACCCACCGGGAGCCTCTAGGCGGTCAGGGACTTCTCCCCCAGATATGGAGCCCACTCGTCGCGCGCGCCGCCGCTCATAGCCAGCAGCCACACGCGCTGTCGCGGGGCGACCGGGGCACTGTGCAGCACCAGCCCGACCTCGTGCGGCAAGCGGTCCTCCTTGCGGGTGTTGCAGTGCCGGCAGGCGGCGACCACGTTGTCCCAGGCATGCAGGCCGCCTCGGCTGCGCGGTACCACGTGGTCGATGCTCTCGGCTGCCGCCCCACAGTATTGACAGCGGTGTCCGTCACGGGCGAAGACCGTCCGCCGGTTGACGGCCACCGTCCTGTTGTGGGGCACCCGTACATAACGCGACAGCCGGACGACCGACGGCTCGGGGAAGGCAACTCTCTCGGCCCGGAAGACACCCTCCCCCGCGTGCAGGAGCTCGGCTCGGGTGGCCAGCACCAGCAGCAGGGCACGGCGCGACGACACGATGCCCAGCGGCTCGAAGGTGGCGTTGAGGACCAGGGCCCGATTGGTGCCCGTTCTCCCCGACGCCGGTGGTGACATCGGTGGAAAAGGCTAATACGCCACGGACGGCAGCAGCCGCAGGCCCGGTGACGCGGCCCGGGTTCGTCGCCGCCGGCGAGTCAGTGTCGGCGCCAGCGTCGCAGACTGCGCGACCACTGCAGGAACGAGACGACGTCGTCCTCGTCGGGAGCCGCGTCGCCGCTGCCGCCGTAGGCGGTTTCCATGCGGAACCGCCACAGACCGGTGCTCGGCAATGGCAAAGGAGGCCATCTCCGCCACCAGCCCGGTCGCGCCAGGCGAACCACGGCGACCATTCCGGCGGGCCACAGCGCCGGACGCCACAGAAGTGCGCGCCACATACTGCGTGCAGCGGGTCCCCACTGGACCTCGCCCGGGGACGCCGCAGCGCCGAGGCGACCGCCACTGCCGTCGGGGCCGGCCACGGCGCTCAACCGGACACCTCGCCACCGGCACCCGGCCAACCGGGTCCCGAGCCGCAGGCAGCCTCACTCGCCACCCGCCATCCGATGGCGGCGGCACCCACCAACGGCCCGTCACCCGACAGGGCGCCGGGGACGATACGCACGTCCCGGGAGAACGAGAGCTTCGCACGCTGCGACAATTCCTCCTCGGCGGCGGCGAAGAACGGACGGCCGAATCCGAGCGCCACCGATCCCGACACCACGGCCAGGGTGAGATCGAGCAGGTTGGCCACCGACGCCACGGCGCGACCGACCAACCGGCCCGCCCGGGCGACCACCTCGGCGCCGGCTTCGGCCGGCGGACGGCCGGTGACGGCCTCGATGGCCAGACCCGAAGTCTCAGCCTCGAGACAGCCGCGACCACCGCACGCGCACCGCCGGCCGTCCGGCTCGACCACCACGTGCCCGATGTGACCGGCGTTGCCGGTGGAGCCTTCGAGCAGCCGCCCGTCGAGGACGATGCCGCCGCCGATGCCGGTGGACACCACCATGGCGATGAAATCGGAACACCCCTTCGCCGCGCCGCACCAACCCTCGCCGAGGGCCAGCGCCTTGGCGTCGTTGTCGACACCGGTGGGAAGGCCGGTGTGCCGCGCCAGGCGCGCCCGCAGCGGGAACTCCCGCCAGGCCGGGATGTTGAGGGGCGAGACGAACTCGCCGGCGCCGGTCATGGGACCGCCACACCCCACGCCGCACACCACCGGCTGGAGGTCCGACTGGTCCAACACCTCGTCCACCAAGCCTGACAGCTGGGCGAAGAGCGTCTCGGCATCGGACCGGGCCAGGGTGGGACATCGTCTGCTCGAAAGCAGCGTCCCCCGGCGGTCGACCAGGCCGGCGGCGAGCTTGGTGCCACCGACGTCGACGGCGAGGCAGACTTCCGCTGTCGCGTCGGGCGACGGCCGCCGGGCCGGGTGGGCCGGACTCAGCGGTTTCGGCGGAAACGCTGGCGCAACCAGGCGCGGCCGTCGTTGAAGGCGTTACCGATGCCGTCGGTCCGCAACGACTTGCCGATGTCCTCGATTCCGGCCTTGCCCATGCGCCGCAGGTTGGTCCAGAAGGTGACCAAGGACGCGAACATGATGAGCACGCCGATGAAGCCCACGGCCACCGACTCGGTGAAGAAGGCGATGGTCACCGCCATGCCGACGACGAAGCTCACCACCGACCATTTGAGGTAGCGCCCGGCGTAGCGGTAGACGTTCTCGCGTCGTACCCGGTCGGCGAAGGCAGGGTCGTCGTGGTAGAGCGCCTGCTCGAGCTCGTGGAGCACTCGCTGCTCGTGCTCGGAGAGCGGCACCTATGCCCCTTCCTTCCTCGTCCGGATGGTCAACGCCCCGGGATATTTTCGCGCAGCCCCCCAGGTCTCACAACGGTACTCCGGCCGCCCCGCTACGGCCGGTCGGCCCTAGGGCGGTGGCGCCGGCGAGCCCGACTCGCCCGTCACCTCCGCGTCCGGCCCCCACTGGGTGTCGCCCCGACGCTTCACCGACAGGCCGAGGCGCCCGGCAAGGGCGGCCGGCGCCACCGCCGCCTGCCCGTAGCGAGCGCGGACGGCGGCCAGGGCCGCCTCCAGCTCGTCCCACGACGGATCGCCGGTCCGCAGCTGCGGTTGGACCAGCTCGCGGTCGGAGCGCTCCGAGTCCTCCACCACGAAGCTGAGCTGCTCGGCCGAGGGCCCGGCGTCGATCGCCGAGGCCGACACCCCGAACAGGCGGACTCCGGCGCCGACGTCGACGCCTTCGAGCAGCGCGATCGAAACGGCGCGCACCACGCGCGGAGAGGCAGTGGCTGTAACCAGACTGTGCGACCGGGTGATGGTCGAGAAGTCGCCGAAGCGGATCTTCACGGTCACGGTGCGGGCCCGCAGCCCGGCCTCGCGCAGGCGCTCGCACACCGCGTCCGCCATCCGCACGGCGTGCGCGTGCAGGGCGGAGTGGTCGTGGAGGTCGCTGGCAAAGGTCTCCTCGTGCCCGATCGACTTCGCCTTGCGCTCCGACTCCACGGGACGGGCGTCGTCCCCCATGGCCAGGCGGGCCAGATGGCGCCCGTGCGCCGTGCCGACCAGCCGGCACAAGGTGTCCTCGGGAACGGCCGCCAGGTCGGCCACCGTCGTCACCCCGACGCCCGCCAGGCGCGTGGCGGTGGCCGGTCCCACACCCCAGAGGGCCCGAACGGGCAGGGGATGCAGGAAGGCCAGCTCCTCCGCCGGCTCGACCATCACCACCCCGGCGCCCGGGCGCGGCCCTGCCGGGCCCGCCGTCGGCTTGGCCGCCTCGGAGGCCAGCTTGGCCAGGAGCTTGGTGCGCGCCACTCCCACCGAGCAGTCGAGGGACAGCTCGTCGCGCACCTGGGCGCGCAGCCGCCGGGCGATGTGAAGTGGTGGACCGAGCAGACGGACCGCACCGGACACGTCGAGAAAGGCCTCGTCCAGCCCGATGGGCTCGACGACGGGTGTGTAGCTCCGCAAGATCTCGTGCAGCTGGGCGCTGACCTCTGCGTATCGCCAGTAGCGGCCCGAGACGAACAGTGCGTGCGGGCAACGACGACGCGCCTCGACCGAGGACATGGCGGAGTGCACGCCGAAGGCGCGTGCCTCGTAGGTGCACGAGGCCACCACGCCACGGTTGCCCGAACCGCCCACGACGACCGGCTGCCCGGCCAGCTGCGGGTCGTCGAGCACTTCGACGGCGGCGAAGAACGCGTCCATGTCGAGATGCAGCACCGTGCACGGCTGTGGCGCATCGGGCTCTTCGGCCGGCCGACCCGGCGCGCCGGACCCCGGCCCGGTCATCCCCCGCCCAGGCGCAACCGGCGAAAGCCCTCGGCGTAGGACAGCCCGGCGCGGCGGCCGTCTTCCTGGGCGCGAAGCCGCAATGCCTCGGCGGCCCAGTCCTCGTCGCCTGCGACCTGGCTGCGGTGGCAGCCGACGGCCTTCAGCTTGTCGTCGATGGTGGCGGATATGTCCACCCAAACGTCCGGCTCGAGGGTCCCCGAGAGCAGCACCGTGTCGACCCGGTGCGGTGGCCCCGCCTGCGGGAAGTAGTGGGGCAAGGCGGCGGCCGGGGAGACGGCGTCGAGGGTGGCGAAGCCCACCGCCCGGTGGTCGCGATGGTTGAAGTACTCCTGGCCGAAGAAGACGGCGGTGGGGTCGGGACCGAGCACGGTATCGGGCTCGAGCCGGCGGATGAGGGCCACCAACTCGCCGCGCAGGCCGGCGTCGTTCTCGAGCTCCCCGTCGTGGTGACCGAGAGCGTGCTGACGAGCGATCCCCAGCACCGCCGCGGCGGCGCGCATCTCGGATTTGCGGATCTCCGCCAGCTTTCGGGGGGACAGAGCGGGGTCCGTGGTCCCCTTGTCGCCGAGGGTGCAGATGACCACGTGCACCTCGACGCCGCGGCGCGCCCAGCCGGCCAGCGTCCCGCCGCAGGCGACGTCGGGATCGTCGGGATGGGCGTAGACGGCCAGCACCCGGCCGGGGTCCTGGTCGAAGACCTCCGCCACCGCGGCGCTCAACCCTTGCGCTTCGGCGCCGTGGTCTTGGTCAACAGACCCACCTCACGTTGGAAGTCCCCCACGTCCTCGAAGCCCTTGTACACCGAGGCGAAGCGGAGATAGGCAACCTCGTCGAGTTCGCGCAGTCCTTCGAGGACGGCCACCCCGATCTGCTGACTGCTCACCTCCGCACCGAGATGTCGCAGGGCCTCTTCGACCTCCAGCGCCAAGGTGTCGAGCTGCTCCTCGCTCACCGGGCGGTTCTTGGTGGCCGCTCGCACACCGGCGATGACCTTGACCCGGTCGAAGGGCTCGCGTTGGCCGCCGCGCTTGAGCACCCACAACGGCGCTTCGTCCAGCCGTTCGTAGGTGGTGAAACGCCCGCCGCATGCCGTGCACTCGCGACGTCGTCTGATGGCCGCGCCGTCCTCTGCCAACCGGGAATCCACCACGCGGTCGTCCAGGCTCTGGCACCACGGGCAGCGCACACGGTCAACCTAGTGCCGGCCTCGCTCCGGCCGATCTGTTTCCTCAGGGAAGCCGAAGGTGCTGCCCGACCTGCAACGTGTCCGATCCCACCTGGGCTTCGAGGTCGGCCACGATCACACGCGGGTCGCCGCTGGGGTCGACGCGCTCGGCGATGCTCCACATGGTGTCGCCCGGCTGGACGACGTAGATCGAGTGCGGAGAGAGTGCCGCCCCCGCCCGGGCGGAGCCGGTGGTGAGGGGATGACCCCCGGCTCCTCCCCAGGGAAGGGCGAGGGCGACAAGAGCAGCAGCAGCGACCGTCGTGAGCAGGACGCGACGCCGCCAAGTCCGCGCTCGGCGACGCCGGGCGGCATCCGACGGCGTGCCCTTTCGCGCCGCCCGGCGGACCGGAGGCTTGGGGCACGGTCCGTCGACGTCCAGCGAGCTCGACCCGGCGGCTCCAACCGGCCGCCACCGCGGGCTGCCGGCGAGACGGTGGACCGCGGGCTCACGGATGGGGGCGGCGGTCGCCATCAGCGCCCTTCGGCAGGCGAACACGTGTTCGTCATATGGCGAATCTGAACACGAACGTGTGTTCGTGTCAAGAGCCGGGTGCTCGGGAGTCCCGTCGTCGGGGGTGGCGGCCATGGCAGCAGGCTCGCGCCGGGGTGTAACGGCCCTCCCCACCCGGCCGGGCTGGGCCACACCTCCCCACCGGATTACGAACAGATGTTTGCCTCCGGGCAGGTCGGACGCTATGGTGGGCGAACTGGTGTTCGGCCCCGTGGGCCGGATGCGGGGCCGGACGAAGGGCCGGATGCGGGGCCGCTTCCCCGGCACCCCCAGAGGAGGGAAAAGTCATGGTCGAAGCGCTGACGGGCAAGCGCCAGGAGATCCTCGAGTGCATCGCCGTCAGCCTGCGGGAGCGGGGCTATCCCCCGTCGGTACGCGAGATCGGCGAGGCCGTCGGTCTCACCTCCTCCTCCACCGTCCACGCCCATCTGGCCGTGCTCCAGCGCGAGGGCTACCTGCGCCGCGACCCCACCAAGCCCCGGGCCATCGAGGTCCGCTACGACCCGTCGTCCAAGGCGGCCATGGCCGCCCGGCCCGTGCGCACGGTCCCGTTGGTCGGCGACGTGGCGGCGGGCTCGGGGGTCCTCGCCAGCGAGAACGTGGAGGAGCTGCTGCCGCTGCCCGAGGACTTCACCGGCACCGGGTCGCTGTTCATGCTCCGTGTGCGCGGTGACTCGATGATCGAAGCCGGCATCCTCGGCGGCGACTACGTGGTCGTCCGCCAACAGCCCACCGCCGAGGTCGGGGAGATCGTGGTGGCCGGTGTGCCGGGCGACGAGGCCACCGTGAAGTTCTTCGGCCGCCGCCGCAACCGCATCGTGCTGACCCCGGCGAACCCGGCGCTCTCCCCGGTGGAGTACGACCCCGGGGAGGTGGCGATCTACGGCAAGGTCGTCACCGTCTTGCGCCGCCTCTGAAAGAAGCGTCAGCCGTCCGCCACCTGCACCGTCGGCTCGACGTCGATGGCGCTGAGCAAGGAATTGGCCACGAAGCACTGACGGTGCGCCACCTCGACCAGATGGAGCACACGCTCCTCGTCGGTACCGGGGGCCACGGTGATGGTGGGCCGCAGTGTGATGGCGGTGATCCGGACGGGTCGTTCGTCTTCGGGCATGAGACCTTCCGCCTCGTCGCGATAGGCCGTCACCTCCACGCGCGCCCGTGCCGCCGCGGCCAGGAAGCTCAGCAGTTGGCAGGACGAGGCCGCCATCACCACCAGCTGCTCGGGATTGAGCCGGCTCGGATCACCGAGGAAGGCGGGGTCGGACGACAGTTGCACCTCGGCCCCCGCCGGTGGGGCGGAGGCAACGTGGCCGCGTCCGTATTCCTCGTAGCCCTGCCCGGTCGAGCCGGACCATTCGGTCTGCACGCGGTAGCGGTGCACGCCGTGGGTACCACCTTCGCTCGCCATCACTTCGACCGTACCCGCCGCCGGCGACCGCAGGTGGCGGCCATGTCATGATCCGGCGCATGGACATCGTGGACCTCGACCCCGGCGATCCGCGTCTCGAGGCCGACGCGCTTGCGGTCCTGGTCCAGCTTCGTCCGCACCTGACCGCCGAAGGCTTGGCCGCCGTGTACGAGGAGGGCCGTCCCCAGGGCCTGCGCTTCACGGCTGCCTACCGCCACGGCCGCTGTGTGGGCGTCGCCGGGTGGCGCCTGGTCGCCACGACCGCCGTGGCGCGCAAGCTGTACGTCGACGACCTGGTGACGGCGGCCGGGGCCCGCAGCAGCGGGGTCGGGCACGCCCTGCTCGAGGAGCCAGGCGTCTTCACTGAAGCCGTGCGGCGGGCGACATGGCCGTAGACCGTCGGGACGTGGTCGTCGTGGGCGGAGGCCACAACGCCCTGGTGGCTGCCACCGTGTTGGCCCGGGCAGGGCTGTCGGTCGCCGTGTTCGAGCGTGGGGCCCGCTTCGGCGGAGCGGCGGTGTCAACCCGGCCGTTCGGCGGCATCGACGCGTCGATCTCGCCGTACGCCTATCTGGTGTCGCTCTTCCCCTCCACGCTGCTCCGGCAGCTCGGCCTCGACGTCGAGCTGCGCACCCGCCGCATCGCCTCGTGCACCCCGGATGGGGATCGTGCCCTGGTGATCGACAACCAGGACAGCCGGGCGACGAGTCGCTCCTTCGGCGACATGGACCTCGGCGCCGACCACGAGCAGTGGGTGCAGTGGCAGCGACTGGTGCGCACGATGGGCGAGGTGACGGCGCCGACGTTGACGCAGCCGCTACGGCCCGCCGGGTACTTCCGCCGGAGCCTCGGGCACGAAGCGTGGCAGCTGCTCACCGGACGTCCACTCGGGCTGTCGCTGGAGGAGGCCTTCGAAAGTGAGCTGGTGCGCGGGACGGTGCTCACCGACGCGCTCATCGGCACCTTCGCCCACTCGAGCGAGCCGTCGCTGCGGCAGAACCGCTGCTGGCTTTACCACGTCATCGGCGAAGGGACAGGCCAGTGGCGGGTCCCGGTCGGCGGCATGGGACGTCTGACCGAGGCGCTGGTGCAGGCGGCGACTCGAGCCGGCGCCGAGCTGCGGGCCGGCAGCGAGGTCGTGGCCGTGGAGGCCGACGGCCGCCGGGCAGAGCTGTCCACCGCAGACGGCGAGCGACACGGCGCCGCCGTCGTGCTGTGCGGCGCCGCGCCGGCGGTGCTCGAGCGGCTCCTCGGATCCTCGACGCCGACCGCGGCCGCCGAGGGCGCCCAGGTGAAGCTGAACATGCTGCTACGCCGGCTGCCGGGGCTGCGTTGTGGCGTCGCCCCCGACCGCGCCTTCACGGGGACCCTGCACGTCAACGAACGCGCCGGCCAGCTGGACGGCGCCTGGGAGCAGGCGGAATCAGGGAGGTTCCCCGTGCCGGTCCCCTGCGAGGTCTACTGCCATTCCCTGACCGACCCGTCGGTGTTGGGGCCCGAGCTGCGCCATGGCGGCGCGCACAGCCTCAGCCTGTTCGCCTTGCAGACCCCGGCGCGGCTGTTCGCCGGCGACGGCGTCGACGACGATGCGGCGCTGTCCGCGTGCGTGGCGTCGTTCGAGTCGGTGCTGGCCGAGCCACTGGGCGACTGCCTGCTCACGGCGGAGGACGGCCGGCCGTGCCTCGAGGTGCACACGCCCCGGCGGCTCGAAGACGAGCTGTCGCTGCCGGGGGGCAACATCTTCCACCGGGAGCTGCAGTGGCCGTGGGCCGAGACGGACGAGGAGGTCGGCACCTGGGGAGTCGGGACGCAGATCCCCAACGTCCTACTCTGCGGGTCGGGCTCACGTCGCGGCGGGGCGGTGAGCGGGATCGCCGGCCACAACGCCGCCATGGCGGCCTTGGCACTGCGCCACGCCCGCCGCTGAAGACCAGGCCGGCACCGGCGCCCGACGGCCCAGCTGCTAGAACCGCCCTCGATGGACTCTTCGGCCTACCTCGAGCACGTGTCGGCCGACGGCCGAAGAGCACTGTCCGCCGGTGGTGCGCAGCTCGACCGGCCCGTGCCCAGCTGCCCCGGGTGGACGGTGTCCGACCTTCTCGTCCACCTCGGACGGGTGCATCGCTGGGTGGAGCACATCGTGCGCACCAGGGCCACCGAGCGGCAGCCTTTTCCCGAACGTCCGCCGGAAGGGGCGCTGGCCCACTGGTACGAGGAGGGCCTCCAACGCCTGCTCGACACCCTGGCAGCGGCAGACGCGCACGACACCGCCTGGAACTGGATGGCCAGGGCGCCGGCCCCCGTTGGCTTCTGGCCGAGGCGCATGGCCCACGAGACGGCCGTCCACCGCTGGGACGCGGAAAAGGCCGTCGGTGAAGAACAGCCCATCGACGCGGTGCTGGCCACCGACGGCGTCGACGAGTACATCGGCATCATGGCGTTCATCCTCCGAGAAGAACGAGAAGAAGAGGTGAACCTGCAGCTGCACGGGACCCTCGGCCTGCGGTCCACCGACACCGACTTCGCCCGCACGCTCACGATGAGCGACGCCGGCATCGAGCAATCCGACGGGACCGCTGACGCCAACTGCACCGTCCGGGCGACCGCTTCCGACCTGCTTCTGTGGATGTGCGGCCGGCGGGCCATGGACGAGGCGACGCTCAGCGTGGAGGGCGACCGCTCGGTGGCCGAACGCTTGGCCGCACTACCGTTCGAGTAAGAGGCCGTTTCTGTGGCCGAAGAGCAGACGACCGCCCACCGCCGGCTGGCCCGTATGGCGGAGCTGGTCACCGGCCGCATGGCCAGCTGGGCCGGGGTGGTGTTCTGGTTGGTGGTCGTGGGTGTGGCCATCCCCTTCGCCAACAAGATCGGGTCGATCGAGACCAGCCGGCTGACCGAGTTCCTCCCCGCCGGCGCCCAGTCCACCCTGGCGCTCGAGCTCGACCGTGCCTTTCCGTCGGGACGCTCCCTGCAGGCCGAGGTGGTGTTCTACCGCTCGATCGGCCTCACCCCCGCCGATCTCTCGCTGGTCGCCGCCGACGCAGAGCGCCTCCAGCTGCGAATGCCGAAGGCGGTCGAGATCCAGCCTGGGGTGCTGCGAGCCGCCGATGGCAAGGCGGCGCTGATCGCGGTGTCGACACCGGGCAACCAGGTGACCGTGGACCACAGCATCGGGGCGATGCGGGCGCTGTTGGGAAACGGCCACGGAGGCCTCGAGATCCGCGTCACCGGGGAAGCAGCCATCCAGGCGGACCTGTTGGACTCCTTCTCGGGGGCGGACACGTTGCTGCTGGCCTTCACCGCCGGACTGGTGGCGGTGCTCTTGGCCGCCACCTATCGCAGCCCGGTGCTGTGGCTCGTGCCGCTGCTGTGCGTCGGCATCGCCGTGGCCGTGGCCGAAGCAGTGGTCTACGGGCTCGGCCGGGCCGGACTGACGGTGAACGGCCAGAGCGCGGCGCTGCTGCTCGTCATCCTGTTCGGCGCGGGGACGGACTACGCGCTTCTGATCACCGCCCGCTATCGCGAAGAGCTGCGGCGCCACTCCGAGCACCGGCGGGCCATGGTGGTGGCCTGGCGCCGTGCCGCTCCGGCCATCGTGGCCTCCTCGCTGACGGTGGCCGCCGGCCTGGCCTGCCTGCTGCCGGCGCAGCTGAACATCACCGCCGACTTCGGGGCGGTGGGCATCGTCGGGGTGCTGTCGGCGGCGGTGGTGATGCTGGCCGCCTATCCGGCGCTGCTGCTCGTCATGGGCAGAGGTGTGTTCTGGCCCGCCGTGCCGCGCCATGCACCCGACTTCGTCCAACACGGACCTTGGGCGTGGCTGGGCCGTGTGGTGAGCCGTGGGAATCG
>DATHCF010000444.1:0-2154 GCA_035319705.1 Acidimicrobiales bacterium
CTTCGACCCTGAGGGGCCGGAGCAGCAGTGGTGCGCCCGGCGCCTGCTGGCCCGTATCCACTCCTACACGCAGGTGCGCCTGCGCGCCGAGATCGAGCCGTGCACCGCTCAGGACTTCATGCGCTTCCTGCTGCGCTGGCAGCACGCCGCCCCGGGCACCCAGCTGCATGGCAAACCCGGGCTGTTGGCCGTCATCGACCAGCTCCAGGGCTTCGAGGTGGCCGCCGGCGCCTGGGAGGAGTCGGTGCTCTCCCAGCGCGTGCGGGAGTACGAGTCCACCTGGCTCGAAGATCTTTGCCTTTCGGGCGAACTGGTGTGGGGACGGCTCGGACTTCGCGCCGCCGATCCCGAAGGCCACCAGCGACGCGCGGCGGCCACGCCGTCGAGGGCCACGCCCATCACCTTCGCCCTCCGCCAGGACTTGCCGTGGCTGTTGCGCGCCGCGCGCGGCGACGCCTGTCCCCAGGAACCCGACCACGGCGCGGGGCGCGACGTGCTCGAGGCGCTGCGCTCCGGCGGCGCGCTGTTCCATTCCGAGCTGCGCACCTCCACCGGCCGGCTCCCGGTGGAGGTCGAAGAAGGCTTGTGGGACCTCGTCGCCCGGGGGCTCGTCACCTCGGACGGCTTCCGGGCGGTGCGCTCGTTGCTGTCGGCGCGCCAGGCGTGGGACCGGCGCCACCGACAGGATCTGCGCCGGCGCATCACCGGCCGTCGGCGCCCTGTGGCTTCTGCGGGAGGAGATGGCCGTTGGGCGCTGTTGCCGGCGGCCGAGCCTCCGGGGCACGTCGACGAGCTGGCCGAGCTGGTGGCCGGCCAGCTGCTCGTGCGATGGGGCGTCGTGTTCTACGACGTGCTGGCGCGCGAGACCCTGGCCGTGCCGTGGCGGGAGCTGTTGTGGGCCCTTCGGCGGTTCGAGGCCCGGGGCGTCGCCCGGGGAGGCCGCTTCGTGAAGGGTTTCGCCGGCGAGCAGTTCGCCTTGCCCGAGGCGGTGGAGGAGCTCCGCCAGGTGCGCCGCAGCGCCCGCACCGGCGAAGTGGTGCGGGTCAACGCCGCCGACCCTCTCAACCTGGTCGGCATCGTCCTTCCGGGCCCCAGGGTCCCGGCCATCCGCACCCGGCGCGTCGTCTACACCGACGGCGCGCTTTCGGACCTGCCGGAAAGCGGCGCGGCGTCGGCCTGAGCCGATGCGGCAGCCCGATCGCCCGGTCCGTATGGAGCGCTCGGGTCGCGCGGTCGTGACGCGCCGTCGGGGCACCCGGTCGCTACAGGGCGGTCGAGGTGCTGGACCCGCTCGACGGCGGGCTCACGTTCAGCAGGTCGACGATGAAGATGAGGGTGTCGTTGGCGGCGATGGCGGGGCTCGGCGACTGCGCGCCGTAGGCCAGATTCGGTGGGATGACCAGCTCGCGCCGGCCCCCGACCTTCATGCCGACGATCCCTTGGTCCCAGCCGGGGATGACCTGTCCGATCCCGATGGTGAAGCTGAACGGTTGTCCCCGGCTCCACGAGGCGTCGAACTCCGCCTTCTTCGTCCACGAGTACCCCACGTACTGCATGGTGAGCGAGTCGCCGTTCTGGGCGGCGGCGCCGGTGCCGACGATGAGGTCCTTGGACAGCAGCTGGCTGGGAGGTGTTCCCGACGGCACGATCACCGTCGGCTCCGCACCCCAGGTTCCGGCCGGCGACCAGGTCATGGTGGCGGCGGTGATCGGGACTCCGGTGGATGTGGCGCCGGTGGACGTCGGGCTGGAGGTGGGCGACGAGCTGCAGCCGGCTAGTACCAGGGCGCTGCCCACCACGGCGGCAGCGAGCCGTGCCGGACGGCCCAAGGAGGCGACGGGGCGCGGAGGCGAAAGGTGGCGTACAGCCGAGGGGATGCGCATCGGGCGGCAACCCTAACCGAGGAGCCGTGGCGCGCCGGCGGATGGACCGGGGCACACTGGGGACGTGCGGGAGCTCGTGGTGCTCGGAACAGCCAGCCAAGCGCCGACGCGCTATCGAAACCACAACGGCTACTTCCTGCGCTGGGACGAGGAGGGCATCCTCTTCGACCCGGGTGAGGGCACCCAGCGCCAGATGCTGCACGCCGGGGTGCGCTCGTCGTCGATCACCCGCATCTGCATCACGCACTTCCACGGGGATCATTGCCTCGGC
>DATHCF010000445.1:0-2239 GCA_035319705.1 Acidimicrobiales bacterium
GTTCCAGATCAATGCCACGATGCCCTCCTCCGGTACCGTGCCGGGCACGCCGGAGCGCACCCGGATCTTTCTGCTGCACACGGGGCTCGTGACCCCGTTCACATGGCTGGCCATGTAAGTTGACCGCCGCCCAATGAGAACCGAATCTACTTCGTGAACGTACTCCCAAGCGCTCACCGCTGCAAGCACAGGGCAAGCTGAATAGCACTTAAAGTGAACGAAATGCCATGAGTCCGGCTTCTATACCGCCGTTGCCGCAATCGCCATGGCCGCCACCGACAGCAAGCAATACCCCCATCCTCGTCCTCGCACACCGGGGAATGTCGGGGCCCTGGCGGGAGAACACCCTGGCCGCTTTCGAGGCCGCCCTGGAGGCCGGAGCCGACGGGTTCGAGCTCGACGTCCGCCGCAGCGCCGACGGGGTCCCCGTGGTGCACCACGACGCCAACCTGCACGACGGGACACCGGTCGGGGAGGTGGCGGCGGCGGCCCTTCCCGGCTGGATGCCCACCCTGGAGCAGGCCCTGGCCGCATGCGCCCGAGCGGTGGTGGACGTGGAGATCAAGAACTCCCCCGGCGAGCCGTGTCACGACCCGGCTGAGCAGCTGGCCGGCCAGGTGGCGCATCTGGTGGCCGAGAGCCTGGCCGCCGTGCGCGGACCGGCCGCCGCCCTGGTGAGCTGCTTCTGGCCGGCCACCCTGCAGGCCGTGCGCACGGTGCGGCCGGAGGTGCCGACGGGGCTGCTTCTGTTCCCGGCGCTCGACACCGCTGCGGCGCTGGAGCAGGCCGGGGAGTGCGGGGCCCGGGTGCTGTTGCCGTTTCACAGCCAAGTGGACGCCGATCTGCTCGACGGCGCCCACCGCAGGGGCATGGCGGTGGTGGCGTGGGGCGCCGACGACGAGGAGGACCTGCGCGCCGTTGCCCGGGCCGGGGTGGACGGGGTCATCACCGACTGCGTCGGGCGGGCCCTGGAGGTGCTCGGGAGGGCCTAAGGCGGGGGACCGATTGGTCCGTCCGCGCCGTCCTCGGGAACAATCGAGGCCATGAACGTCGTCGTCTGTGTCAAGCAGATCCCCGATCCCGCCGCGCCGGGGACCATGGACCCCGATTCCAAGACGCTGGTCAGAGAGGGCAAGCTGATCCTCGACGACTCCGATGCCTACGGGGTGGAGATGGGGCTGCAGCTGGCCGAGCAGGCCGGTGGTGGCGAGGTCACCCTCGTGTCGATGGCTCCCAACAACGAGACCTCGGGCCTGCGCACGGCGCTGGCCATGGGGGCGGCCAAGGCCATTCTGGTGAGCGACGAGGCCCTCAAGGGCTCCGACGCGCTGGTCACGGCCAAGGTGCTGGCCAAGGCCATCGAACGGGCGCAGCCCGACCTCGTGATCGCCGCCACCGAGTCGACCGACGGGTACACCGGCACCATGCCGGTGCAGGTGGCCCAGCTGCTCGGGATGCCGTCGGTGACCTTCGCCAAGAAGGTCTCGGTGTCCGACGGCAGCGTTCGGGTCGAGCGTCAGACCGAGGCCGGCTACGACGAGGTCGAGTGTCCGTTGCCGGCCGTGGTCACCGTCACGGCCGGGGTGGTGGAGCCGCGCTATCCCTCGTTCAAGGGGATCATGGCGGCCAAGAACAAGCCGGTCGACCAGCTGACGCTGTCCGACGTCGGCATCGACGCCGCCCAGGCCGGTGCGGCCGGCGCGCGTCAGGAGGTCACCGACGTGTCCGATGCCGAGGCGCGCTCGGCCGGCGAGATCGTGGTCGACGAGGGCGACGGGCACGAGGCCGTCGTCCGGTTCCTCGAACAGCTGAAGCTGGTATGACACGCCGGCCGGGGCACCGACGAATGGCAGGAGACTGAGAGAGAGATGCCGATCGACAAGGTTTGGGTCATCGCCGAGATCACCGGTGGCAGCCCCGTCAGCACCAGCCTCGAGCTGCTCACCAAGGCACGGTCCATGGCCTCGGCCACAGAAGCCGTGTCGTGGGGCACCGAGGTGTCGAAGGCAGCCGGCGAGCTCGGTAACTTCGGCGCCACCACCGTCCACGACGTGGGCGACATCGGCGATGCCCTGCCCGGGGTGCCGGTGGCGGCCGCCATGGCCGAGCTGGTACGGGCGGGGAACGGGCCGGACGTCATCCTCGTCCCCACCACCTACGACGGACGCGACATCGCCGGCCGCCTTTCGGCCATGTTGGACGTGCCGGTCATCACCAACGTGGTCGGTCTCGAGGTCGA
>DATHCF010000446.1:0-2407 GCA_035319705.1 Acidimicrobiales bacterium
TGCCAGCGCAGCAGGAAGCGCATGAAGTCCTGAGCGGTGCACGGCTCGATCTCGGCGCGCAGGCGCACCTGCGTGTAGGAGTGGATACGGGCCAGCAGGCGCCGGGCGCACCACTGCTGCTCCGGCCCCTCAGGGTCGAAGCGCCCCTGCAGGGCGAAGCCCTCGACCTCCAGGCGGCTCAGCCCGACCTTGACCCGCCCCGGCTTGAGGGCGCTGCGCTCGGCCAATTGCTCGACCGACAGTGGCCCACCGATCTCCAACTGCCCGCGCACCGCCTCGGCCGCGGCCACATCCGCGTCATCGGCGTCGTCATCGGTGGTGGCCTCGACGGCGGCGCCCTGCGGCAGCCGAAGGTCGGGATCGAAAACCGCACCGGGGAACAGCGCCTCGGCCCAACGACGCCGTTCCACGGCGCACCACAGCATCGTGGCGTCGACGGCGCCCTCCGGCCGGAAGGCGGTGGCCCGGCCGCTTTGGACCAGTTCGTCGAACCAGCTGCGCCACGCGTCCATGGGCCTGCACACCACCAGCGACAGCAGGAGGTCGTGCAGCTCTTCGGCCTGGCGCGGCTCCGGGGCGACCTCGGCGCGCACGCGCTCGACCGCGGCGACGTCGAGCTGCCCCAGCTCGCGCGCCTCGACCGGCAGGCCGCGGCGCATCGACACGGCCCGCGTCCGCCGTTCTTCGAGCGGGGCGTCGTCAAGGTAGGTGTAGGGCTTGCCGTTCAGGATCTCGTGCGCCAGCACCGACGGCTCGCTCGACTCGACGAAGTGCACCCGGATGCGCTGCTGCTCGATGTCCTCGAGGAGCCGGTGCAGGCCGTCCACGTCCATGGCCTCGTGCAGGCAGTCGTCGAGGGTCTGGCGCACGAGCAGGTGGTCGGGGACGGGCACCGGGCCCGGGGCGGTGTTCTCCTGACAGGCGGCGAGAGCAGGGAACACCGCCGCCATGAGGTCGTCGGATTCCATGCGCTGGATGGGCAGCGGGTTCTTCTTCCCTCCGCGAAATCGCAGGACGGCGAGCGACCGGTTGAGGTTCCAGCGCCAGCGAGCGGCGAAGAGAGGGGCGGTGAGCACGGCCTGGGTGAGCACGTCCTCGACCCGCTCGGAGCGCAACAGACCCGGCGCGCTCGACAGGGGGAAGCTGTGCTGGGGCCCGAGCGAGAGCACCAAGGTGTCGTCGTCGGCCGCGGCCTGCAACTCGAAGTCGAAGGTGGCGCAGAAACGTTTGCGCAGCGCCAGACCGAAGGCCCGGTTGACCCGGCCGCCGAAGGGGGCGTGGACGACCAGTTGCATACCGCCGGCCTCGTCGAAGAACCGTTCGAAGACGACGTCCTGCTGGGTGGGCAGCACTCCCAATTGGGTGAGGGCGACGGCCAGGTACCCCACCACCTGTACGGCGACCTCCGAATCGACGCCGCAGCGCTCGATCACCAGCTCCTGCCCCCGTAGACGCGAGTCGTCATCGCCGGCGCCGGAGCAGTCGCCTGCGCTTTGGGCCCCGGCGGGCCGAAGCGCCTCGGCCACCGCGGCGCGAAGTGCACCGACCTCCTCCGAGAGCTCAATGGTGCGACTCGGCGCTTCGCCCACCCAGAAGGGGATGGTGGGATGCATGCCCTGGGCATCGGTCACCCGCATCTCGCCCTGCGTCACCCGCCGCACCTGCCAGGCGTGCGTGCCGAGAAGGAAGACGTCGCCCACCAGCGACTCCAGGGCGAAGTCCTCGTTGACCGTGCCCACCGGCATGTCGTCGGGCTCTGCCACCACCCGGTAGTCGCCCACCTCGGCGATGGCTCCGCCACTGGTGAGGGCGGCCAGCCGGGCGCCGCGCCGGGGCCGCAATACGCCGTTCACCCGGTCACGGTGCACGTAGGCCATCCGGCGGCCCCGCCCGGTGGCGATCCCTTCGGACACCAGCTCCACCACGGCCTCGAAGTCGGCGCGCCCCAACCCGGCATAGGGGGCGGCGCGCCGGAACTGGTCGAACAGCGCCTCCTCCTTCACCTCCTCGGCGGCGGCCACCTCGGCCACCACCTGCTGGGCCAGGATGTCGAGGGGCGCCACAGGCGGGCAGGTGGCGTCCAGCCGTCCGGCCCGCACGGCGGCGAGCAGGCCGGCGCACTCGACGAGCTCGTCGCGCGTGAGCGGGAAGACGATGCCCTCGGGGGTGCCACCCCGGGAGTGGTTGGAGCGACCCACCCGCTGCAGGAACGTGGCGATGGCACGCGGTGATCCCACCTGGCACACCAGCTCCACGGGACCGATGTCGATGCCCAGCTCCAAAGAGGCGGTGGCGACGAGCGCCTTGAGCTCCCCGGCCCGCAGCCGCGTCTCGACGCGCTGGCGACGATCCTTGGACAGGCTCCCGTGATGGGCGGACACCACGTCGGGCCCGAGGTGTTCGCCCA
>DATHCF010000447.1:0-9410 GCA_035319705.1 Acidimicrobiales bacterium
TGGGACTGGGTGTACGCCAGCCTCCAGGCCACCAGCTCCCACCCCTGCGACACCCGCGTGGGTGGAGGGTGGGCGATCGCCTGGTACGACTCCACCGATCCCGGCACGACCTTGACCTACACGGGCTGGAGTGGCTCGATCACGGTCGGGTCCAGCGGCTCGAACCCGCTCAACACCGACACCTCCGTCTCCTACAACACCAGCGACCCCTGCGGGAGCTTCACGCAGACCAACGACCCCGCCCAAGGCGACGGCGACGTCTACGGCGTCTTCACGGCTGCCCACACCTATCCGAGCTTGTCGGCGGTTCCTCAGACCCTGTGCGCGGTGTTCTACGACCTCGGATTCCCCTGGGGGAGGAAGGACAGGCCGCATCAGAAGCGGCTCGGCTTCATCAGCAACCAGGACACCTCCATCCGCTCCCAGATCCGAGGCACTGTCAACGAGCCCGACCCCGACATCAGCCCCGCGCTCGACAAGCCGGACCCCCACCTCGACTCCGCGGTCAAGAAAACCTATTACCCGGTGGACCTGTCCCCGGGCGGGCCCAATTGCTTCTCGACGACCGGCTTCCCTCAAGTCACTCCGGCGGTCACCACGGCGACGAGCACCCCGACCACCACCTCGACCACCACCACGACGCAGCCGCCGGCGACGAAGGGCGTGACCACCACGCCGTCGTCGCCGCTCGCCTTTACGGGCACGAGTCCCGGGATCCGCGTGCTGGGAGTCTCCGGGGCTCTTCTCTTCGCGATCGGTGTCGGACTGCTGTTGCTGTTCGACGTGCTCCGCCGCGTCGTTCTCTGGCTGGTGCGGGGCTGAGCGGAGCTTCCGAGCGACCCGGCTTCGGCTCAGCCGATGCGACGCATGATCGACGCCAGTCGGGGGGCGATGACCTGCTGTGAGAAGCGCTCCTCGACGAGGCGACGCCCGGCATCGCCCATCGCCCGCGCTCCTTCGGCATCGGCGTGCAGCTCGTGGAGGGCCGTGGTCCAGTCCGCCTCCTCCGATGCGGCCAGTCCGACCTGCGCCATGGCGAGGACCTCGGCGCTCATCCCCACCGGCGATGCCACCGCCGGCACGCCGCTGGCCAGGTACTGCAGCAGCTTGAAGGCGCACTTGCCCCGGCCCCAGGGGGAGTCCGGAAGGGGCATGAGCCCCACGTCGAAGCGGCGGACCACGGCGGCCTCGGCCTGTGGCGACCACGGGACGAACTCCGTCCTCTCCGCCGGGACCCCGGGCAACCGCGGGGACCGATCGGCCATCACCACGAGTCGGCTGTCGGGAACGCGGCGCAGGAAGTCGGCAAGCGGTGAGGCGATGGACTCGAGGTAGGGCAAGGTCGACGCCGAGCCGGTCCATCCAATGGTGAAGCCGCTTTCTCCGGAACGTTCCGCAAATGTGAACCGATCGGTGTCGATCGCCGTCCATACCTTTTCGACAGCAACCCCGGTGCGCGACAGCCACTCGGCCAGGTAGTCGTTTCCGGCGACGGCGCAGGCGGCGAGGCGGCAGATGGCACGTACGGCTCGTTCGTGGCCATCGGAGAGCAGCCATACGGCATCGTCGACGTCGAAGAGAATCGGACGGCCCAGCACGGGCTCGAGCGAAAGCGCTCCGGGGAGCATCTCCCGCTCGAGCCAGGTGACGTCGGCCCTCCACGAACGCAGCACGGCGGGGACGCGGGTCCCGAGCTTGACTGTCGAGAGCCCCAGGCCCATCGCACCGCCGAGGGCCGGGCGCCTGCGCCACCGCGAATGCAGCGAGGCGTACTTGCCGATCCGGGGTGGCCGGGCGTCGACGTCCACGCCGAGCCTCGCCAGTGCCGGGACGTACTGCAGGACACGGAACCGGCTCGAAGGATTCGTCCGGCCCGAGACCACCGCCTGCACTCGGAGTCGCTTTGTGGTCGGCGCGGACATCGTCATCGAGGCGGGGATGGAGAGAGCCAAAGCCGCGGCGTCGATATGCTCGCAGCGTGCGGATGGCGATCCTGTTCTGGTTCTACAGGGACGTCACCGTTTGCGAGAACCGGCTGCGCCAGCTCCGCAGGCTCAACCCGGGTGTGCCCGTGTTCGGACTGTTCGGCGGTCCCCCGGACCAAATCCCGATCGTCGAAGCGCGATTGGGCCGGCTCGTCGACGACCTCTGGTCCTATCCCGAGGACCGCACCGCCGAATGGAAGTGGCGCAACGGCGATCTCATGATCCTCTCGTGGTTCTCCGATCGCGGCCGGACGTTGCCATGGGATTCCGTGCTGCTCGCCCAGTGGGATCTGTTGATGTTGAAGGGTTTCGGCGCCTTCGTCCCCGACCTCGAGAAAGGCGAGATGCTGCTGTCGGGCCTCCGCCCCGTGCGCGAGGTCGAGCCCTGGTGGCAGTGGCTGCGTGGGGAGGCCCGGCGCGCCGAGTACGAGGAGTTCATCTCGCACGTGTCCGCACGATACGGGCACGTTGCAGAGCCCATGTGCTGCCAATTCATCACCGGGGTCATCCCTCGGGGCTTTCTCGAGCGTTACGGCGCCATCGCCGAGCCCGAGCTCGGCTTCCTCGAGTACAAGGTACCGGTCTACGCGCAGGTCTTCGGGACGCCGCTCGTGGGCGACACCTGCTTTCGTCCCCTGTGGCCCGAGGAGCCCGGAGCGGCGACGACGCGTTCGGCCCGGACGTTGCTCCACGCCTGGCCCTCCGCACTTCCCAGCCGGGTGGTGCTCGCCGAGGCGGTCAGACCCGGCGGGCGCAGAGTCTTCCACCCCTACCATGGCGTCTTCCCGCACGACCTGCGGTCGATTCCCGAGCTCGCTCGTCACGCCGCTGAGGATCGGCGGCGCAGGAGCGAGTTGAGGAGCGCCTCGACGTCGTCCGCCTCCCGGTCGAGCGAGAGGCGCCCGCACACGGCCTGACGGCACCGGTCACCGAGACCCGGGTCGCTCCGGCGCCAGCCGTGGAGGAGCTGCACGCGCTTGGCGAGCTCGTCGGGCTCGGGTGGGACCAGGAAATCGCTTAGCCAGCCGGTCAGCAGCTCCGGTGTTCCTCCGACGCCGGTGGCCACGACGGGAACGCCACAGGCCAGTGGCTCGATGACCGAGCGGGCCAGGGGCTCGGGCCACAGGCTGGGCACCACGGCGACGTCGGCAGCGGCGAGGAGGTCCTTGACGTCGGATCGGGGTCCGAGCCACATGACCGGGAGCCCACCGGCGAGCTGGCGAAGCTCGGCCCCGAAACGCTCGGAGTCGTGCGGGTCGGCGCCGAGTGACGGACCCCCGGCCACGACGAGGCGGAGGTCGGGGAGCTCCTCGGCAAGCAGGTGGCCGGCGCGCAGGAACAGGTCGACACCCTTCTCCCGGCCGATCCTGCCGGCGTAGACCACGACGAATTCCTCGGGGAGCAGGCCGAGTGCCCGGCGCGTCGACGTCCGCTCGGCCGGCGTGGCCGGTGCGAAGGCCTCCATGTCGATGCCGGTCAGCACGACCGAGACGCGCTCCTCCTTGGGACCCAAGCCGTGCCAGCGACGCGCCGTGTCGGCGGAGACGGCGATCACGGCGGAGAGTCTCGACAGCGCCCAACGCATCCACCACGGCACGGAGCGCGGCGGTGGGAGGCAGAGGTACAGCACCGCCGGGGCGCGGGCGA
Source organism: Acidimicrobiales bacterium (assembly GCA_035319705.1). Taxonomy (GTDB): domain Bacteria; phylum Actinomycetota; class Acidimicrobiia; order Acidimicrobiales; family UBA8190; genus UBA8190. Next base: position 3,633 of record DATHCF010000447.1, read on the forward strand.
TGGCTCCGGCGACAACGGCGAGGGGGACGTCCCAGTACCGGTACACGAGGATCACGTCGGGCCGTCTACGCACCGCGGTGAGGATTGCCCGGGCGGCCCCGAGGGTGGACGAAAAGGGGTCGGACCGGCGCGGGAGGGTGGCGCGGACCCGGACCATGGAGGTTACGAACTTCCGCCACTCCTCGGCGAAGTCACCTGGTGTGACGTAGAGGAGATGAAGATCGTGTCCTCGGGCGGACAGTGCGCCGGCCATCGACAGCTGCGTCCGCTCGAGACCGCCGCGGGCGCCCAGGTGATTGGCGACCGTTAGGACCTGCACGACTGCTCCTCGATCCGGCAGCTCCGCTGCGTTTGTTCAGCCTATGGCGGTTTGCGCAGCCTTCACGTACAGTCACTGCACCGGCATGTCGGGCCCAGCTCAGGGGGCAGCCGGACGGGGGGTGTGACGAGTGGGGATGGGGGGACCCGGCGCCTCTGGCGTCCGGCTCCGTTCTTCGTCGGGCGACGAAGATCTTTTCGCGGCCTGGCGCGGGTTCCCACCTCTTCCGCCGTTCGTGGACCAACCACCGGGTTCCCCGTCCAGGGTTCGAGCTGGAGCGCTCGGCGGACGCCACGTCGCTCTGTGGCTTGCTCCCGTCGGTGTGGCGGTGATCTCGATGCTGGCGACCTTTGCCGTGTCGGCGTCGGGCGGCGGGCACCACCCCCTCGTCAACGCCGAGCGCGCCGCCCTCTCCCGAACCGGCAACGGCCAGAGCTCCGGACCCGCCACGACGCCGCTGCCTTCGACCGTGCCGACCACGGCGACGTCGTCGGCGCCGACGTCGTCGCCCCCGCCGACGTCGGTGCCGCCCACCACGGTCGCCCCACCCACCACGGCGGCGCCGAGCGCCGCGGCGCCCTCATCGCCGGCGCCGACGGCCTCCACCGTCTCCGGGCCGACGGGTGGAGAGCCGGCCAAGGTGGCGGTCGAGCTGATCATGGCCGTCAACCGGCAGGCAGCCGGCCGCTACCTGATCCCGGCGACGACCGGGAACATCGCCCTGCTCGAGCACTGGATGGCGGACGAAGGGGGGCTCTGGGCCGACAACCCGTTGAACACGTCGCTGGACGCGGCCAAGTACCCGCACCAGATCACGAGCAGCGGCTCGGACACCGGGATCCCCATCTTCCCGACCATGCAGGACGGGGTGGACGCCACGGCGCAGACCCTGCTCCGTAACGGCGCCTACGCCTCCATCCTCACCCTGCTCTCGACCGGTACCGCAACCTGCACGGCATTCGCCGATGCCGTCATCGCCTCGCCCTGGGCGGCCAGCCACTACGGGCACGACCCTTCGGCCTTCTGCGGGTCCACGGTGTCGGGGCGCCGCAGCCACCACCGACATTCGGGCGGCCGCCATCGATGATCACCGCGAAGGGTCGCCGGAGAATCGCTCGGGGGGATCAGCAAGTCCCGTAGCAAATCGTCAATTGTGACGATGCACCACTGCACGTGACTTTTTTACAGTCACTCAGATGGGCGAAGAAAGGTCGCAGCAATGTCGCGCGTAGGGGCAAGACTGGCCGCCGCATCGTCGTTGATCCTGATCTCGGGCGTGGCCGTCATGGCGTTGTCCGCCCCTTCGGCGTTCGCCGACACCTCGTCGTACGAGCTCTACTGCCCAGGCACGCCGGTGGGGAACATCGCCCTCAACAACGTGGTCACCACCGGGACGATCACCCCGGCCAGTCCGGCCGCCGGTTCGACCTTCAACCTGACCAACTACCAGACCACCGTTTCGGTCCCGAGCAGCCTCGTCAGTGCCGCTGCGGCTTTGGGCAACACTGCGATCGCCGGCTCGTCCAAGGTGACCATCGATGCTTCAGGAGCCACCCCGGCGACCCTCGCCGGGCCGGCCGTGTCGTTCAGTGATCCGATTCCGAGCCCCGTGCCCTCGTCGGGCTTGGCTCTGCAGCTGCCATCGCCGGCCGGGACCATCGGGCCGTTCACGGCATCAGGAGGGGCGATCACGCTCTCGCAGGACAAGTCTGCGAGCCTGACCCTGGAGGTGTCGGGCAACCCGCTGACGCTCACCTGCACGGCCTACGCCAACAACACCGTCGCCTCGGGCATCACCACCAGCGCGCCATCGGGCTCACCTGTCTCGCCGCCGATCGCCACGACCTCGGCCGGGGCGGCCTCGTCCTCGAGCACGCCGTCGAGCACGCCCAGCACCACGGCAGCGCCGGCCACGGCTTCATCGGGGTCGACCTCGCTGCCGAGCACCGGCGCAGGGCCGGGGTTGAGGATCCTGGCGTTGATCGGCTTCGTTGCCATCGTCGCCGCCGGAATTCTGACCGTCGTGTACCGGTTGACGGGGGAACTGCTGCCGGTCGATTGGGGGCGACGCCGACGCAGAGACCGAGCCAACCGGACTCCGGCCTAAGCGATCGGGGCAAAGTCGGGGGGACCTGGCGGGCGGACTCGGGCCTTGCGGTGGCCGGCAGGCTCGAGTCCCAGCCGGGTCTCTCGGGGCATGTCATGGCGGTTTCTCCGACTAGTCCGGACGTGTGCACAATGCCGGAGAGACCATCGGTGATCGACAGAACCGCCTTTGCCGAGAGGCTGGCAGTCGTGGTCCTGTGCCCGAGGTGCAGAGAACCTCTCCACCGTGACGGCCAGCTCTTGCGGTGCGCTTCCGGGCACGCCACCGACCCGACGGCGGAGGGCTATGTCGACGCCAGCCAGGGTGTGCCGGAGGATTCGGTGACCCGACGGACGTTCCGCAGCTTCGGGTACGAGTGGACGACCTTCGACGCCGTCGAGCCCGAGGACGAGCAGTTCGCCGAGAACTACTTTCGCGACCTCGACCTCCAAAGTCTTCGAGGCAAGACCGGCCTGGACGCCGGGTGCGGAAAGGGCCGCTACACCCGGTTCCTGGCTCCGCACCTCGGAGCGCTGATCGCCTTGGAGGGATCAGCCGCCGTGGAGGCTGCGGCGAGGAACCTCTCGTCCCTCGAGAACGTCTTCGTCTTGAAGTCGGACTTGCGCGACGCGCCCATCCGATCAGAGAGCCTTGACTTCGTCAGCTGCCTGGGGGTCCTCCACCATCTGGCCGACCCCGAGGAGGGATTTCGGCATCTGACCGGATTGCTCGCCCCTGGCGGGAGGATGCTCGTCTACGTCTACAGCGCGCCGGCCGGCCGGGGGGCTCGCAGCTTCGGCCTCTCGCTCGCCGCCCTCCTCCGAAGGGTCACGGTGCGGATGCCCCTGCGCCTCCTCCGCAGGCTGTCGGCCCCGATTGCCGCTCTGCTCTACGTCGGCGTGGTGGCCCCAGGCCGCCTCGGCGAGAAGCGGAGGATCGGCTCTCTCGAGCGTCTGCCGATGGCGACGTACCGGGGCGCACCGCTGCGAAGTCTCGTCCTCGACACCTTCGACCGCCTGAGTGCTCCTGTGGAGCACCGCTACCGCTGGTCCGATCTCGAGCCCTGGTTCAGCCACGCAGGTCTCGTGGTCGAGTCAGCCCGCGACGAGGCCGGATGGTTCGTGGTGGCTCGCCGCCCGGACAGGGACGAGCCCGCTGCCCGCTCGACAGGCCGACAGGTCCGGTCGAGCGCCTAGCGAACAGAGTGACGGTGGCCGATCAGGTCCCAGATCAACCCGAAGAGCAGTCCGGCGCCGGCGATCCCGAGTGCAGCGAAAAGCTTCATCCCAGCCTTGAAAATAGCAACGCCACCGGGCCGTCCGTCCGCCTCGCTTCCTCGGTTCCCCAATTTAGACGATGTCCCCGCACCCAGGGTGGCCCACAATGGCTGCGCGCTGCCTTGGTTCGTCGACGTAGGGGCGTGTGGGGGAGTCGGACAGTGCACAGCCCGTCACAGCCACGACCACATCACCCGCGGCTGATCGGGCCCTTGACCCAGCGGGCCTTCGGCCGCTTCGGGTTGTCCTGCCTCGTCGTCGGCGGCCTGCTGCTCGTCGTGTCTGCTCTGGGCTCGGCGGGCGGGGCGCAGCCCACGTGGTCATCGGCGCAGGACATCGCTTCGCCCAATCCGGTCGATTCTGTGTCCTGTGCGTCGACGACCTTCTGCGTGGCCGGTGACGGCAACGGCAACGTGTACCAGTTCAACGGATCGTCCTGGTCGTCGGCCGACGACATCGGGGACACGGACGAAATCCTTTCCGTGTCCTGTCCGACGGCGAGCTTCTGTGCTGCCGGCGACGACTTTGGCAACGTCTACACCTTCGACGGCACGTCGTGGTCCGCCGCCGACGACATCGGCGGAACCGACGACATGCTTTCGATGTCCTGTGCATCGGCGGACTTCTGCGTGACCGGTGACGACTCGGGCAACGTCTACACCTTCGACGGCAGCTCGTGGTCCGGCGCCGACGACATCGGGGGAACAGACGAGATGTATTCCGTGTCCTGCGTATCGACGGACTTCTGCGCTGCCGGTGACGACTCGGGCAACGTCTACACTTTCAACGGCACCAAATGGTCGAAAGCACACGATATCGCCGACGGCGACGAGGTGTTCTCGATGTCCTGCGTATCGGCGGACTTCTGCGTGGCCGGTGACGACTCGGGCAACGTCTACACGTTCGACGGCAGCTCATGGTCCGCCGCCGACGACATCGCAGGGTCTGACGAGGTCTTCTCCATGTCCTGCCCGACGGCGGACTTCTGCGTGGCCGGTGACGACTCGGGCAACGTCTACACCTTCGACGGCAGCTCCTGGTCCGCCGCCGACGACATCGCCTCGAGCAATTCCGTGAACGCGATGTCCTGTGTATCGGCGGACTTCTGCGTGGCCGGTGACGACGTGGGAAACGTCTATCTCTATTCGACGTCCAGCACGACCACGACCACCACCACGACCACGTTGCCCGGCTCGACGGGTTCGAGCCCCTATGAGCTGTACTGCCCGGGTACACCCGTCGGAGACATCGCCCTCAACGACGTCGTCACAACCGGCACGATCACGCCCGCCAGTCCGGCTCCGGGGTCGACCTTCAACCTGACCAACTACCAGACGACCGTCGCCATCCCGGCCAGCCTGGTGAGCGCGGCGGCTGCCCTGGGCAACACCGCCATCCAAGGAAGCGCCGTGGAGACGGTCGACGCCGTGGGAGCGACGCCGGCCTCGCTGGCCGGTCCCTCGCTGTCGTTCAACGTCCCCATTCCGAGCTCCGTGCCCTCGTCAGGACTCCAGCTCCAGCTGCCGTCGCCAGCCACGTCGATCGGCCCGTTCACCGCCTCCAGCCAGACGGTCACACTCTCCCAGGACAGCTCCGCCAGCCTGACCCTGGTGGTTTCGGGGGCCCCGCTCACGCTCACCTGCACGGCTTACGCCAACGACTCAGTGCCGACCGGCATCACGACGAGCGCACCGTCGGGCGAACCGATCTCACCGCTGATCGCCACCACCGCCACGACGACGACTACCACGACCACCTCGCCGTCGAGCTCGACCACGACCTCGACGACGAGGGCCAGCTCGTCGACCACGTCGACCACGGCGGTGCACACCGCGTCGACCAGTTCCAGCGTTCCCTCGGTCTCCTCGGGCCAGCTCGCCTTCACCGGCAGCGGGCCGGGACTGAGGTGGCTCGCCGCAGTGGGAGCGGTTCTCGTCCTCGGTGGGGCGGCGATCCTGATGGCCGTCGACGCGCCGCGGGTCCTGTTCCGGCGGCGGGGCTGAGAGACGCCAAGCGAAAGCCCGGTGAAGGCGAGGGTGGGCTTGTCGGGCCCGACCTAAGGGCTGATCTCGACCGGAGTCCCCGGCGGGACCTGT
>DATHCF010000448.1:0-9093 GCA_035319705.1 Acidimicrobiales bacterium
CACACGCCTTGATGCCGCTCCCACTCTTCCGCTCGCGGAACCGCTCTGTCGTCTACGGCACGGTGCTCGCCGTAGGCATGGCCATCTTCTCGATGTTCTACTTCGGCACCCTGTACATGCAGGACATATTGGGCTACAGCCCACTCAAGGCCGGCCTCGCCTATCTGGCGCCATCGGTGACCATCGTGATGACTGCCGGTGTCGTCTCCCGCCTCATCGCCCGCACCGGGGCCAAGGTCTTCCTTGTCGCCGGCTGCGCAATGGCGGCTCTTGGGCTGTTCTGGCTCACCGGGATCAGCGTGACGAGCACCTACGTCGGGGGCATGCTCGGACCGCTCTTGCTCACTGCGGCGGGCATGGGTATCAGCTTCGTCCCGCTCACCACCACCGCGGTCGAGGGAGTCGCGGCCCACGAGCAGGGGATCGCCTCGGCCCTGCTCAACAGCGGCCAGCAGATCGGTGGGACACTCGGCCTGGCCGTGCTGGGCTCCATAGCAGTTGCCACCACCCGCCAGCGCCTGACCACGCTGCTCGGCACCCTGGGCGGAGACGCGCCGTTGCGCCGGGCCCTGGCCGCCGGTCCGGCCGCTGCCCGCGGCGCGCTGCCGCCGGCTGTGCACCACGCGGTGTTGGTAGCCACTGTCAGCGGCTACAGGACGGCCTTCGCCGTCGGAGCCGGGGTGTTCCTCTTCGCTTTCCTCCTCGCCACCTTCGGCTACCGCCCGGCCCGCTCGGGGGACCCCCTCCGGACGCCACTCAGCGCGAGCACCCCGGCGCTGGCGACAGCGGCCGCCGACGATCCCGACATCGACGGGTGAGGTGTTCGCCGGTCCTCGTCACCGGGGCCTGCGGCCTGGTCGGCTCCGCCTTGGTGGAGCGGCTGGCCGGCCGCGGGCGCTACGTGGTGCCGACTGACCTCGACACTCCGGCCAACCGGGCGACGGCGCGCCGGCTGGCCCGCTCGTGCGCGGTCGAGTTCCGCTGGGCGGATCTCACCGACCGGGCGACGGTCAACGACCTGGTCTCCACAATACGTCCGGAGGCGATCGTGCACTTGGCCGCGGTTATCCCTCCGCTCTGCTACGCCCGACGAGATGTCGCGCGCGCCGTGAACGTCGATGCCACGGGTTCGCTTGTGGCCGCAGCGGCGGCGTTGTCCGAACCGCCGCGCTTCGTGCAGGCCTCAAGCGTGGCCGTCTACGGTGCTCGCAACCCTCACCACCACACCGACATCCTGACGGCTTCGACGCCCGTGTGCCCGTGCGACCTCTACGGCGGACACAAGGTGGAGGCCGAGGGCGCCGTGATCTCATCGGGGCTGCCGTGGGTCGTCCTGCGCCTGGGCGGAGTGCTCACTTCCCAGATACCACGGGGTGCCAGTTCCGACATGCTCTACTTCGAAGGCCTGCTGCCGACCGACGGCCGCCTTCAGACCGTCGACGTGCGCGACGTCGCCTGCGCATTTGACGCCGCTACCACCACCAAAGCGACGAACGAGGTGTTCCTGGTCGGAGGCGACGAGTCGCATCGCGTCACCGCGGGACGACTCGGACCCGGTCTGTCGTGGGCCATGGGCCTTGTCGACGTGCTGCCGCCGGGCCGGATCGGAGATCCAAAGGACGACGCGGCCTGGTTCACCACCGACTTTATGGACACCAGGCGCGCCCAGGAGGTACTCCGCTTCCAACGCCGTTCTCTCGACGACGTCCTGACCGAGGTGCGGGAGAAGGTAGGTCCGCTCCGTATCGGACTACGGGCAGTGTCACCACTGATACGTGCTTTACTGCGTCGACGCGCACCATACCGTGAGGTACCAGGCAAATACGCCGATCCGTGGGGTCGCATCCGCAATAGGTGGGGACCGCCGGAGGCCGACCCCATTGCCGACGAAAGCACGACGGGGGCTCGATGGCGCGGGTTCGGCCACGGCGAACCCTCTCCTCTGGGATGATGGGCACGAAGTGAACGAACAGAACGAGATGAACGATACTGGCCACTTTCCCAACCCTGGGCGTGATACTTCGTTCGTCAAGGAGGGCAGCCCTGCGGTGGCATCGCCGGGCAATGATGCTTCCCGCCGGCACCTGATGGCCTCGGGAGCCGGTGACCCAAGGGGACATTCCGAGCCCTTCAGGCTCTTTCCCGAGGGTTGGTAGTACAGAGCTTGGAGGTCCTTTAGACGCTCCCCATTGCCACTCGTTCAACAATTCCCTGGTCAGCCTGTTCTTTTGAGATAGGGCGCCCATCGAGTTGAAAAGGCCCCATTCCAACGGGACCGTCGCGAGGTATCTTCAAACGCTTCTCTACCTCGTACGACCGAGGCCAAGCGTACGGAATCAGCGTGACTCCAAACACAGGGCGTAAGTTCGATGTTGGTGACGCTTCCCTGCATGAGATGGGAGTGTCAGAGAGCTCACGTCTCGAAGTTCGCTGGATTGTGCCCGGATCAGCTCCACCTTCCACAGACGCTTGGTTCGCGCGATTCCCGTCGACAACTGAAGAGCGCGAAGACCTCTACCTTGTTCGACCACGGCTACCGAACCTGGCAGTCAAGATTCGTGGCACTCAAGCCCTCGACGTTAAAGAGTTTCGTGGCACTCGGGGCGTCCTAGAGCTATCACCATTTGGCGAGGGCCGCTTGGAATCTTGGCGGAAGTGGTCGTTTCCCTTTGGACACGAAGGACCTTCCCTAGAAGAACCTTCCGGATGGCGCCGAGTATCAAAGCAGAGAAAATTAACGGCTTTTCTTCCTGATAAGGACATATTTGTGCCGGCGTTACCAGCGCCGGCCGGGATACTCATCTGTTCGGTCGAACTCTCACAGGTCGCCGTGGACGAGGCACTTTGGTGGACCCTCGCCTTCGAGTCGACTGGACCCGAGGATCGACTGCAGGACGCGATTGAGGCTACCGCTCGTCGGATCGGTCAACCGTCCGTTCCCGCCCACCTCCAGTTCGATCTGATGCTCTCAGGTCCATACTCTGAATGGCTCAAGAAGCTGGAGCGGCGTCGCAGCACTGACCGTCTGTGGCGACAGGCTGGGAGCCGACACAATGAAGCCTAACGGATCAGCTTCACACTGAAAGGATACGCTCGTAACGCTTGAGCAGGTCCGCCATCGGGCAGCGTCCTCTTGGGTTCCTGTAGACCAGCAGTTCCCGTGCAGGAAGCCGGAACTGCCCGCAGGCTGGTGTAGCGAATCAGTGCCAGCACCTGGCAGAACGGGGCGGACCTGACGTTTCCCTCACATCGTCCGTGGTGCTCCTGCTGCGGGGCTCAGAACGTGAGGAGAAGACTCCTGGCCCGCTTTGCTGACCAAGGCCTTGGGTTGCAGGAGCATCAAATCGAAGATCAGAAGCTTGAAGGATTGGGGCGGGTACGTCCTGTCACAGAGCCGGTAAAAGTTGAGCCAAGGCGGCACGATCGGAGACGAGACCGTCTGTCGTGATGGATTCCGGAACACTCATGAACCTCCCCCAGAGGAGTAAGAGAAGGTCAGCGGCGCCGCCGCATAGCTTTGCGTCTGCTGGCCGGGTATCGCGATGAATGACGCGTCCATCAGCTGGAAGTTCGACCGTCCAACGACCACCGGAGTCGAGTGTCTCGACCAGCACCGTCTGTCCAGTCGGGGCACCTGCTTGCGCTCGGCCAGTCATTACGAAGATGTCGAGGAACTCATCGATCCCGTCTGCCGCGACCTCGGGATCGATCGGATCGGCCGCCCCGGTAGCGCCCATCTGGGCGTCCCATCGATGAACGACGCATTCATGAGCCATGCGACGCCCCCAAAAGCTCACGTGCCCGTTGGCCCCGTCGTACCAGTTCCAACAGGGGTCTATCGCTGGAGCCAGTCGCAACTGCTCGCACATAATCGTGGTGCCCTCGGTGAACCAGTCAAGAAAACGCGGATCGTTCTTCTCAGGGGATTCAAGGGTCGCGAAAAGGCCGAAGTCGGCACTCGGCCGCCCCGCCACGATACCGCCGACAACATGGTGGGTCCGGGCGACATGACGGGCTACGGTTCCGACGCTCCAGCGATCCGACCATGGAACTCGGCCCGACGGCGCTGCGGCGTAGGCGACAGCAATGCGTCGCGATTCGTCTCCAATGACTTCAAGGTAAGTATCTAACATGTCGCCTCGGATTCTCGGGGTCTAGCGCCCTGGCGAGCCGTCTCCCTGATGTTGGACAGGGCGTAATATTGACACTCTTGCCGTGGCTTGGACCGGCATCCAGCCGCGATATCCACACTCTTGCAGCCGCCTCTGCCGCTCCGAGGAAGCCACGCAAGTATGCGCTCGCCCACTGAATGGTGCCGAGTTCTCTGGTAGAGCATCTGAGTCCAAATCAGCAATTTTCCCGGAGCTAGAGCTCGCGGAGGCGGAAGGAAAGATTCTCCCCGATCCTTCTCGGCTCAGCGGGAGGGTGTATTCGCCGAGGCCGACACACTGGAACAGCAACCGAACTGGTCAAAGCGTCCGACGGCTATCTGCCACGGGCGAGGAACCCTTGGAGCTGCTGATCCGGTCGACTTGCTTCGGCAGTGTCCCAGGTCACCCTGGGACCGCCAGCATCACCCTTCTTCGGTCGGCCACAATGAACCTATGGCCATTTCCCATATCAGAACCTGCGACCCGGCGGCTGTGCGATGACCGATGACCTCATCATTGAGCGCGGCAACAACCACGCTGTCTTGACTCTCAACCGTCCTGAACGGCGCAACGCTCTGTCTGTTGCTCTGCGCGACTCCATCAGCGACACGCTCGACGAGTTGGCAAAGGATCCGGCAGTCAAAGCAGTCGTCGTGACAGGGGCAGGGACGGTGTTCTCAGCGGGCTTTGACCTGAAGGAGTTCGACCAGGGGACTGCAGACGAGGCGTTCATGGCAGTGCTCTGGGCCTCGAGCGACCGGTTTCATCGGACCGTTTGGGGCTTTCCCCTCCCCCTGATCGCAGCGATCAATGGACCGGCTATTGCTGGGGGGTTCGACCTGGCCGTCATGTGCGACCTGCGAGTGGCGGCCACAACAGCTCGGTTCTCGCATCCTGAGCGCTCCTTCGGTGACGTGGTCTATGGGCCGCTCCACGATCTCGTGGGTGGCTCGGTGGCACGCGACCTCACCCTCGGCGGTCGAGAACTCGCCGCAGAGGAGGCGCTGGCCCTCCACCTGGTAAACGCGGTGGTCGAGTCCGAAGCCCTCAGTGATGCAGTGACGGAGGTGCTCAGCCGGATCTGTGTCGCCCCACGCGACGTCCTGATGCGAATCAAGGCGAAGGCTTTGCGCCGGGCGGGGTGGGACCCTGATAGCCAGACCCTCGACCTCTAACCAACCCGCGGACCGTAGGAGTCCTCCGGCTTTCGCAAGCAGCTGCCAAGCGCCCGGGGCGGAGTGTGCCGGTACTGGATAATCCTCGGCGATCTCAGTAGCCGCGGCCCAGCTGATTCGTAATCGGTCAAGCCAGGGACATAAACCGTCTGATCATGGGTCAACGATTGTTTCCCCGGCCATGCTTGCTAGCGGCTAACGCCTTTCCCGCGGGCAGACGCCTGCTATCTGGCGGCTACCCGTGGGAGTGATATCGGACGGTGCGAGGGCCCGAGGGAAGTCAGACAAGGGGCGCGAGATCCGGTCTCGGACGGTCTGGTGCCAGATCCGACCCCCCGGCTGAGCGTTTCCGGATGCCCCTCGCGAGCACGAAAATGGTGTAGGTGGCGTTCCAACCATGGCAGGATCACCGCGGGAGGAAATAGGTGGCGAACGATGCCGGCGAGGGCTCCCGAGTCGGACGAAAGCGGCTCCTGATCGTCGGCCTGAGCGCGGCTCTATTGGTTCTCATGGGCACGAGCATTGGGATGGCGGTTTCAGGCGGAAGCGCGAAAGTGGACACGTCTGGCGTGAGAGCAGCGACGACGAGCACCACCATCCTGCCGACCACGACTACCACCATCCCGCCGACCACGACCACTACAGTCCGCGGCAAGGCGCCGGCCGGGCCTGTCATCAGTACGACAAATCAGAGCGGTGGTCCGACCTCGACCACCACTACAGTCCCCGGCGAGGCTCAACCCTGGTCCACAATGACTACGACAGATCAGCCCGCCACCCTCTACGGGGTGTCGTGCACGTCGCCCAGCTTCTGCGTGGCCGTTGGGGGGAACAACGGGCCGTCGATCGCGGAGCAATGGGACGGGTCGAGCTGGTCGACCATGACCACGACCAACCCCGACACAATCTCCCAACTCAGCGGAGTGTCCTGTACTTCGGTCAGCTTCTGCGTGGCCGTTGGGGAGTATTCCGGTCTCCCCGGGAACGGCAACAACTTGAGCGATCAGTCCCTCGCCGAACAGTGGAACGGGTCGAGCTGGTCGACCATGACCACGACCAATCCGACGACCGACGACGGTCTGACAGGAGTGTCGTGCACCTCGCCCAGCTTCTGCGTGGCCGTTGGCTCCTCCTGGACAAGCGCAGCCCCCTATGAGACCTTCGCCGAACAGTGGAACGGGTCGAGCTGGTCGACCATGACCACGACCAATCCGACGACCGACGACGGTCTGACAGGAGTGTCGTGCACCTCGCCCAGCTTCTGCGTGGCCGTGGGGTCTTCCCAGAACGGCACCGTTGCAGAACAGTGGAACGGGTCGAGCTGGTCGACCATGACCACGATCCCCGGTGACGCCAACATTCTCAACGGGGTGTCGTGTTCCTCAGCCACCTTCTGTGTGGCCGTCGGTTACTCCTCCACCGGCGACCCTGAGGACCTCAAGACGCTCGCCGAACAGTGGAACGGCTCGAGTTGGACGACCATGACCACGACCAATCCGTCCACCGCTGACACGCTCTACGGGGTGTCATGCAAGTCGACCAGCTTCTGCGTAGCCGGGGGTTACTACTACGACTCCGGCGCCGACCTGACCCTCGCCGAGCTGTATGCGTCACAACCCTGAACCTCAGTTCATGCCCCAACCAATCCCCTGAGGGCCGGGCCCTCCGATCAACAGCCAGCTTCTGTGCAGCAGTTGCGCGGCCCGTGCCCCACCGAGCACAGGGTACGACACGCTGCCAAGAACCACGAACGGGAGGTGAATAGCTCGGCCCGCTGGATTCCGGGAAGTGCTGTCCCCTTAATCGGGGTGAGATTGGGCACCTTTTACGGCTGAGATCGGCCTTGGTCGTCAGTGATCGGTGTTTGGGCGTCCGGCTTATCCGGTAACCGCAATTCCCACCCCCGCCATTAATGTGCCGTGATGCGCTACTCCGACGACAGCGGCGTGGAAGCCGACCCGACCGGAAAGGTTCCGAGGGGGATACCCGAGCGACCAGGCCCTCCGGGGCTGGCTGATCGACCCTGGCCAGGTGTCATGCGGCGACGGCACCCCCGCCTCCGGAGCCACTACCGACGGAGCAATAAGACTCCAGCCCGGTGACCTCTGATGCGAGCGCGGCCTCGACACGCGTCAACAACGCGATCGGAAACTGGAGCCACTGGGCTTCTAATCCTCCGTGAGCAGCGAAGGCCTGCAATGACGACAGCAACGAAGCAACCTTGGCTTCCTGCGCCTGCAAATGTGCAATCGTGGCCGACGCATTCGTGCAGTTCACACTCGGGGCGGCTGACGCCATGCTCATGGAGCCCATGGCGAGGGACCCAGCCAGCACTAACGAAACAACGACTTTCTGGACCATCGCCGCGTCCTCCCCAGTGGTCTCGCCCACTCCCAGTGTTGGATTGGACTTCTCTCTGTGGTAGATATCTTGTCCCCGCAGGTGAAGTACGGCCATGGCCAAGCGCCTTACTGGGAGATTGTTGTTTAGGCGTGGAGAAATGAGGCAAATCGCTTCCCGGCCTGGAGCGATCTTGGCGGGTCCGGGTCGCCTGCCTTCTCGGTGGCGAAGCGTGGCAGCGCCGACCGGATGATTCGGCGATGGCTCAGGGAACCGCCCGAGTTGTGCCGGTTGAGTGCGATCGAAGGCCGGGGACAACCCAACCGGAAACGACGATCCGTGAGCAACTGCGCCCGGTTCCGGCCTGGCTGACCTGGCCGGAGGCCGAACCTGGGACCGTCCTCGTTGCCACGACTGTTCACGAGAGTCAGTGACGAACCAGCCAAGTCCGGTGACAATCTAGTAACGGCTAAACGAACGAAGGTGAAATGCTCGCGCAGGTCATTGGCAGCACCGACCCGCGTGCGTACTCTGCCGAATGGCGTTGCTCGATTTCAAGAGGCCGGGGGGGGACTCGTCTGGGGCTCTTGAAGCGCTACCAACCCTTCCCCAGAAAAGGGGGCGCGTCCGTGCCTAGGCGTGCCTCCTTTTCGCGACGACCCTCCACGAGTCGTCACTGAATTGACCCGCAAGCAAGGTCCCGAGCGGCCCCACTTCGATAGCGGCTCGACGGGGGGACCACCGTGTCGCTACCGGGTGACTCAGCTACTCGGGACCACTACCAGCAGGACACGACGTCCGTGACGGCACCAGGGACCTTGGTCAGGCTGACAACGCAGGTGGTGAGTATGCCGTCATTGTCTAAACTCGGGCTACCTTGGCAAGGTTGTGACGCTCTGGGCGGTGCCCGATGAGGCGGCGCCCTACTTACCGCGAGCTGGTTCTGGCCGTCGAAGCCTTAGAGCAGCTCGTCGTAGACGAGTACCCGCGCTATCCGCTATCGCACATCGCCCACATCTGGGGTCACCGGTTGTCGCCAGAGCACTACGCCGCCCTGGACGAGGTTGAGAACGCCCTATTCCGTCGTTCCGAAACGAGCGATGGCGGCAGCCATGACGCGCTCTAGGGCGGTCACATGCTTCTCCATGTGGTCTGTGAGAGGAACGTGACGGAACTCTTGGGGCAGTTGGGCGACCGTCCACCAACGGTCCATCTTCATCGTGGGAACATCGGCTGGAACCTCGCTCCCGTCTTCCATTACCCAAATGGTCCGCAGGTCCGAAGTCAATACCCACCGAACCGCACCGGGTGGTCGTTGATCCATGGTAAGTGTGCCCTGAAGGTGCCCCATCGGATGGACAGGGACTCTCTGACCCTCTTTGACTATTGGGTTTCTCAGGTCGTAAAAGAATCGGGAAATGGGATCT
>DATHCF010000449.1:0-15719 GCA_035319705.1 Acidimicrobiales bacterium
CCGCATGCCCAAGTTGATCGCCTTCGACGAGGAGGCCCGCCGGGCCCTCGAGAGCGGGATGAACAAGCTGGCCGACGCCGTACGCGTCACCCTCGGCCCCAAGGGCCGCAACGTGGTGCTCGAGAAGAAGTGGGGCTCGCCGACCATCACCAACGACGGCGTGTCCATCGCCAAGGAGATCGAGCTCGAGGACCCCTGGGAGAAGGTGGGGGCCGAGCTGGTGAAGGAGGTGGCCAAGAAGACCGACGACGTGGCCGGTGACGGCACCACCACGGCCACGGTGCTGGCCTGGGCCATGGTCCACGAGGGCCTGCGCAACGTGGCCGCCGGGGCCAACCCCATGTCCTTAAAGCGCGGCATCGAGGCGGCGGTCGACACCGCCGTCGACTCCTTGAAGAACATCGCCAAGGAGACCGAGACCAAGTCGCAGATCTCGCAGGTGGCTGCCATCTCGGCCGCCGACAGCGAGATCGGGGACATGATCGCCGAGGCCATCGACAAGGTGGGCAAGGACGGCGTCATCACCGTGGAGGAGAGCCAGACCTTCGGCATGGAGATGGACCTGGTCGAGGGCATGCGCTTCGACAAGGGCTACATCTCGCCCTATTTCGTGACCGACCCCGAGCGCATGGAGGCGGTGCTGGAGGACCCCTACCTGCTGCTGGTCGGCAACAAGATCTCGGCGGTGCGCGACCTGCTGCCGGTGCTGGAGAAGGTCATGCAGACCGGGAAGCCCCTCGTCATCGTGGCCGAGGACGTCGAAGGCGAGGCGCTCGCCACCCTTGTGGTCAACAAGATCCGCGGCACCTTCAAGAGCGCGGCGGTGAAGGCCCCCGGCTTCGGCGAGCGCCGCAAGGCCATGCTCCAGGACATGGCCATCCTGACCGGCGGTCAGGTGGTCTCCGAGGAGGTCGGCCTCAAGCTCGAGAACATCGGCATCGACCTTTTGGGCCGGGCCCGCAAGATCGTCGTCACCAAGGACGAGACGACCATCGTCGAGGGCGCCGGTGAGGAGAACGACATCAAGGGCCGCATCAACCAGATCAAGGCCGAGATCGAGAACACCGACTCCGACTACGACCGCGAGAAGCTCCAGGAGCGCCTGGCCAAGCTTTCGGGCGGGGTGGCCGTGATCAAGGTGGGCGCGGCCACCGAGGTGGAGCTCAAGGAGAAGAAGCACCGCATCGAGGACGCCGTGTCCACCACCAAGGCCGCCATCGAGGAGGGCGTGGTTCCCGGCGGTGGCGTGGCCCTGCTCCGGGCGCAGACCCAGATCCTCGACCGTGCCGAGAAGCTCGAGGGCGACGAGTCCACCGGCGCCCGCATGGTGGCCAAGGCGGTGGAGGCGCCGCTCAAGCAGATCGCCGAGAACGCCGGCCTCGAGGGTGGCGTGGTGGTCGAGAAGGTGCGGAATCTGAAGAAGCCGGCCGAGGGCCTGAACGCCGCCACCGGCGACTACGAGGACCTGTTCGAGGCGGGCGTCATCGACGCCGCCAAGGTCACGCGCTCGGCGCTGCAGAACGCCGCGTCCATCGCGGGGCTGTTCCTCACCACCGAGGCCGTCATCGTGGACAAGCCGGAGAAGGAGGCCGCCCCGGCCATGCCCGGCGGCGGGATGGACGACTTCTGATCCTCGCCCTCGGCGATCCGGGCTCCGTAGCCCGGTCGCCGTCGATAGCCGTGCCGAGGGGCGCCCAGCGGGGCGCCCCTCGCCCTGTTCCTAGACTCGGTGCTGTGGGGCCACTGTCGAGAGCCGCCCGATGAGCTCGCCGGCGGAGCCGCTCGTGCCGCACGTGGGATGGGGCGTGCTGCACCTGTTCATGCGGGTGGGACCGCAGACCGACCCCGAGGCGGTGAGCTCGGCCACCAAAGGGGCGCGCCAGGCCGGTGACCAGCTCGTCACCGCCTCGCTGCTCGGCCACAAAGCCGACATCTGCGTGATGGCGCTCGGGCCGGACCTGCGGCGCTTGCGGGGCCTGCAGACCGACTTGCGCAGGGCGGGCCTCGAGCAGGCCGGCTCCTACGTCTCGCTCACCGAGGTCTCCGAGTACGCCGAGGGCATCCCCGAAGAGATGCGCCGGGCACGGCTGTATCCAGAGCTCCCCCCCGAGGGAAAGCCCGCTTTCTGCTTCTACCCGATGTCCAAGCGTCGCTCCTCCGACCGCAACTGGTACGCGCTGCCCTTCGAGGAGCGCAAGGAGCTCATGATGTCGCACGGCGCCGTGGGGCGGACCTTTCGCGGGCGCGTGCTGCAACTGGTCACCGGATCGGTGGGACTGGACGACTGGGAGTGGGGGGTGACGCTGTTCGCCGAGCGGCCCGACGACCTGAAGGAGTGCGTGTACCACATGCGTTTCGACCCGGCCTCGGCCCATTACGCCGAGTTCGGTCAGTTCTGGACGGGGATGGTCGGAGAGGTGGAGCAGGTGCTCGCCGAGGTGATGGGCACGTGACCGCCACCCGGCCGTTGCTCGGCGGGCTGGCCGCGGTGCTCGAGGACATCGGGCCCATGGTGGTGGCCTTCAGCGGCGGCGCCGACTCGGCCCTTCTGGCCTGGGCGGCCACTTCGGTGCTCGGAGCGGAGCAGGTGCTGTGTGCCACCGCCGTGTCGCCCTCGTTGGCCCCGGGCGAGCTGGCCGACTGCCGGGCGTTGGCGGCCGAGTGGGGGCTGCGCTTCGTGGAGGTCCCCACCACCGAGCTCGCCGACCCGGCCTACATGGCCAACGACGAGCAGCGGTGCTACCACTGCAAGGCCAACCTGCTCGACGCCCTTTCCCCGCTCGCCGAGCGGATCTCGGCGACCGTCGTGCTCGGTGTCAACGTCGACGACCTGTCCGACCATCGCCCGGGGCAGCTGGCGGCCGAAGCGGCGGGCGCCCGGTTCCCGCTGGTGGAGGCCGGGCTGTCCAAGGCGGAGGTGCGTGAGATGTCGCGCCGGCACGGCCTTCGCACCTGGGACAAGCCTGCCGCCGCCTGTCTGGCTTCGCGGCTGCCCCATGGCACACCGGTGACCATCGAGCGGCTGACGGCCGTGGACAGAGCGGAGTCGGCTCTTCACGCCTTGGGCTTCGGCCAGCTGCGGGTGCGTCACCACGGGGAGACGGCCCGCCTCGAGCTCGACGCGGCCGAGCTGTCCCAGGCACTGGCGCGCCGGGCCGAGGTCGTGGCCGCCGTGCACCGGGCCGGGTTCCGATACGTCGCCTTGGACCTCGAGGGGTTCCGTTCGGGAAGCCTCAACCCGCCGCGTGTTCCCGGGCCGCCGTCGCGGGAGAGGACGTGATCGAGGTCCGGGTCAAGCTGACCTTCCCCGAGGACCTGGTGCGCCAGCCGCTCATCGCTCGTCTGGTGCGCGAGCACGACGTCGAGCCCAACATCCGGCGCGCCAACGTGGACGAGCACGAGGGATGGATCGTGTGCGAGCTCACCGGGCAGCCGGACCGTGTCGACGCGGCGCTGGACTGGCTGCGCCGGCAGGGCATCCGCGTCGATCTGCTGGGCGACGTCGTCGAGGGCTGACGGTGTCGCCGCCCGGTGAGGGCGCCGCCACCGCCGAGGCCGACCGCCGGCTGGCGCGGATCGGGGCGCAGTTCGCCCTTGCCGTGGTCGGCGCCGTGCCCGCGTGGGTGGAGCACTCGGTGCTGCGGGTGCTCGACGCCTTCGAGGCGGCCGGCGGGAAGCTCGGTTCCGAGGACGGCCGCGAAGGGGTGCGGGCCCGGGCGCGTCAGTCCGGGGAGCAGGCGGCAGAGGCGCTCAGGGGACCGCTGCAGCGTCTGCTGGCTTCCGACGTGGACGCCCAGTCGGCTACTCCGCTGGTGCTCGTCCGGCAGTTGGTCGCCTTCCCCACCGCCGTGCTGGCCGGCGCCGGTGTCCCCCCGGTCGCGCGGGACCGCTTCGCCGAGCAGCACTTCCCCGACGACCGCTACGGCCTCACCCCCGCCTCCCTGGCCGTGCTGGGTGAAGGACCGGCCGATCTGGCCCTGGCCTGGGGGGCCGCCAAGGCGGCTGCCCACCGTGCCCGTCACCGCCACCCCTCGAGCAACCCGGACGACGGGCCGTAGCTGCGTCGCCGCCACGGGCCGCATGGGTCCCACCACCAACAACGTCCTCATCACCAGATTTCACACAACGATCACCCGGCCGTCGACTGCAGTTCGCGTCACGTTCACCTCGCCTCTGTAGTTCAAGGGGGAGTGAATCCCGGGGCGCGAGCGGAGCGGAGGGGCCCGTGCTGGATACCGCGCTGAGTTCGGTGGTGGTCGGTCGCCAGACGGAACGACCGCTGCGCATCTTGGTGGTGGAGGACGAGGAGTCCTATCGTGAGGCGCTGCAGGCCGGTCTGGCCAAGGAGGGCTACGAGGTCGAGCTGGCCCCCGACGGCGCCGAGGGTCTGCGGCTCTTCGCGCAGGATCCACCGGATCTGGTCCTGCTCGACCTCATGTTGCCCGGCATCCCCGGAACCGAGGTCTGTCGCCGCATGGCGCAGCTGGCCCCGGTGCCCGTGATCATGGTCACCGCCCTCGACGCCGAGATGGACGTGGTCCTCGGTTTCGAGCTGGGTGCCGCCGACTACGTGACGAAGCCCTATCGCCTGCGCGAACTGGTGGCCCGGATCCAGGCCGTCCTGCGCAGAGTGGCTTCGCCCGGGATCCCGGTGCTGGTGGCCGGTCGTCCACCCACCGCCGACCTGGTGGCGGCGGGACCGGTGACGGTGGACTTCGCCCGCCGGGAGGTCTTCCACGAGGGCACGCTCGTACACCTGTCTCGGCGCGAATTCGACCTGCTGGCGCTGTTGCTCTCGCCACCGGGGCAGGTGCGCACGCGCCACGAGCTCATCGACCGGCTGTGGTCCGGTCTGGACCTGGCCGACACCCGCACGCTCGACACCCACATCCGCCGTTTGCGGGTGAAGCTCGAGCGAAACCCGGCCGACCCCGAGTACCTCGTCACCGTGCGCGGCGTGGGCTTCCGCTTCGATGCCGAGGGTCGCGGGCGCCTCGCCCACCAGGCCTGACTTCGGGCGCCACGCCCGGGGACGACGGGCTCAGGTCCCGTCCCCGGCCTCCCCACGCCACATCGGCCGGCGCGGGCGGTCGAAGAGCACGTCGACCTTCTCACCGCGCAGGGCGGCGAACACGTGCGGGCCCCAGCGCTCGGCGCCCACCAAGGGCGTGGGCAGCTTGTCCGGTGCGAACCATCCCACGTCCGCACACTCGAGCGGGTGCCGGCGCAGCGCGCCGCCGACGGCCCGGCAATGGAACACGAGCGAGTACAGCGGGACGCGGGTGAAGCCGAGCCGAAGCCCGTCGAGCACGGCGATGAGCCGCAACGGCTCGGCTTCGATGCCGGTCTCCTCGAGGACCTCCTTCACCACCACCTCGGCGGCGGAGTAGCCGACGTCGGCCCAGCCGGTGGGATAGAGCCACACCCCGGAGTCGGCCCGTTTGACCAGGAGCAGCTCGCCATTGTCGTTGCCGACCGCCGCACCCACGGCGATCTTGGGCGTGACGTAGCCGGGCACACCGCTGCCCACCGCCTTGAGCCACTCCTCGACCAGGTCCTCGGCGTCCTCGGCTCCACCAGACCCCAGGCTGGCTGCCACTTTGATGTCGGCTGCCACCCGCAGGACCTCCTCGAAGCGCTCGCGCTCGTAAAGGCTCTCGGTGAAACCCAGCCCGGTGCGGGCGATGGCGGCCAGGCTCTCGCTCCAGCGCAGGAGCTGGCGAGCGGACACCGCAGGTTCGGAACCTGGCACCGGCGGCGACGCTACTCGACGCCCCGACGGGGCCGGCCGGGCGTGACGCCCCTGCCGGCTTCGGTGGGCGAGAATGTGTCATGTCCGTGAAGGCCGACTGCCGGCACTACGTCATGCAGACGACGGCGCGCGCCGAGAAGCTCGAGCGGTGTCGGGTGGAGGCCAACGAACAGCTGCCCTTCGCCTGCCCGGAGGGTTGCGTTTTCTACGAGCCACGCCGGGTGTCCGATGCCGGCTGGCAGGTGGCGCCGCAACACCGCCGTCCCCCCGACCGGCACTGAGCAACCCGCTGCGGGACGCCTACACCGCAGCCGGCTCCCCCGTCCCTTCGAGTGGTGCGGGCAACGGATAGAGCTCGCCGTCGGTGGTGTCGCCGACGTCTCCGCGCTCCCAGAAGGCGAGCACCTGCTCTGCGTTGGCCCGGCCGGCGACGATGAGCGCCTCGGTGGCCGAGAAGTCGTCGTAGCGCGACACCGGCTCGGTGTCGACGGTGAACACCACCACTTCCACACCGGCCGGCAGGTGCTGCAGCTCCCGGGCGAAGCGGGCGTGGACGGCGATGAAGAACGCCGTCAGCACCGCCTCGGCGGGCCGGCGCGCCTTCTGCGGGCTGTAGTGCATCGGGCCGCACAGCAGCACGAAGATCCGCTGGGCACCCTCGGCCATGGCCCGTCCGATGGGGACGTTGTCGACGACCCCGCCGTCGATGAAGGGCTCCCCGTCGATGGTCACCGGCGGAAACAGTGCCGGCAGCGCGGTGGAGGCCAAAATGGCGGGCTCGGCCGGGCCGTGGCCGAACCACCGTGGGCGGCCGTCGTGCAACGACGTGGCCACCACTTCGAAACGCAGCGGGGTGTCCTCGATGTTCTCGAAGCGCAGGCCGCTGTGGATGATCCGCCGCACCCCGTCGTTGGGGAACGCCGACTCGCGCTGCTGGAAGAAACGCCAGGGGGCGGGGAAGCGTCCCTGGGGGAACACGTCGTCGCGGGTCACCGCCCGCCACAGCTCCGCCATGTGGTCGACGCCGGCCGGCGTGGGGTCGCCGGCGAAGCCGGCGGCGTTGATGGCCCCCACTGAGGCGCCGTACACGGCGTCGGGCACGATGCCGCGGGCGGCGAGCGCCTGCAGCATGCCCACCTGGGCCGCCCCCCGGGCGCCACCCCCGGCCAGGACGAAGGCGGTGGGCGACCGGCGCTGGACCTGGCTGCGACGACGCCGGGCTGCCAGCCACCGCGGCCAGCGGGGCACGTCGCCCGGGCCGACGAAGACGCCACCGGGAAGCGTCCGCCCGCTCACGACGGAGGCAGCCCTCGCCGGAGACGGTCCGGGTCGCTCTGGCCGGCCTGCCGGCGCGCGGCGCGGTCGCGGCGGACCGCCGAGCGCAGGACCAGGACCACGACTGCCGCCATGGCCAGGACGAACGCCGCGAACACGGCGTCGAAGGCGGCGGTCACCGCTGTCCCGAGCCGGACCCGGCCTGGGGGAGGATGCGAGCCCGCATCATGGACTTCCAGCCTACGAGCAGCCGCCGGCATCGCCGGCGGACCAACGGCGGATGCCCGGGCGTCGGGTCCGCCGCAGTGTGACACCCGCTGGTCCGTGGCGACGTCACACCCGGCCGTCATGCTTTGGTCATGTCGGTGACGCTGTGCCGGGCGCCCGCTGCGCGGCTGGGGAGCGAGAGCCTGCTGGCGCGTCTGCGTGGGGACGGCACCGAGCGCCCGGTGGTCGACCCGGGGCTGGCCGGCGGGTTGCGCGACTGGCTGGAGGACGCCCTGGCCGCCTCGGTGGGCCGGCTGCCGGAGGCGGCGCCGCCGCTGCGTGTCACCAAGGAGGCGATCAACCAGGTGCTCACCTGCGAGGCGCACTTCCTCGCCGGCCGGGACGCCGCCCGCCGGCCCACGCCCGAACTGGCACGCGGGTCGCTGGTCGACGTCCTGTTCCGGCAGTGGGTGACGACCGGCATCATCGGCGAACCGCTTCACGACGCGCTCGTGGCGCTGGAGGTCGGCGGGGACCCCGACGGCGTGGCCGGCTTCGTGCAGAGGCTCGATCCCGTGCATCGCCGGGCGTTGGCCGAGGAGGTCGCCGCGCACGCCGCCACCATCAGCGCCGACTGGCCTTCGCTGTCGCCGGCATGGATGCCGCGCACCCAGGAGCGGCTGATCGTCCCTCTGGCCGGGGGGCGGCTGGTGCTGTCCGGCGTGGTGGACCTCGCCCTCGGCGCGCCGTCGGGGGGACGGGCGTCGGTGTGCATCGTCGAGGTCAAGTCGGGCCGGCGTCGCGTCGAGCACCGCGGGGATCTGCACTTCTACGCACTGCTCGAGACGCTTCGTTCGGGAGCGGCGCCGTTCCGGTTGGCCACCTACTACAGCGCCGGAGGGGAGCTCGACGTGGAGCCGGTGGGGGCGGATGTGGTGCAC
The DNA here is from genome assembly GCA_035319705.1 of Acidimicrobiales bacterium. Lineage (GTDB taxonomy): Bacteria > Actinomycetota > Acidimicrobiia > Acidimicrobiales > UBA8190 > UBA8190. The sequence goes on from DATHCF010000449.1 coordinate 8,176, forward strand.
ACCGCCCTGCACCGGGTGCTGTCGGCGACAGAGCGGCTGTGCCGGCTGGTGGCCGGAGCCGACGCGGCCCGTACGCCGAGCCCGCGCTGCAGGCTGTGTCCCGTCCTCGACGACTGTGGTCCGGGGCGCCTGCGGACGGCCGAAGCCGCACAGGAGGAGGAAGCCCGGTGGGACTGAGCGTGTCGCTGCCGCGGTCGGCGGCGGTCACCGACGAGCTGCTCGACAGCGCCCCCCCGCTCGGCGCCGACGAGCTCGCCGTCCTGCGCCGGAAGGTGCTCTCGGGCCTCGCCCTGCTGGCCGCCGAGCTCCCGGCCGGCCGGCGCCTGGTACTCGACGGCTTCAGGCTGCGCGCCGCGCTCAGCCGGCCCGAGACCATGGGCCAGGCCGACGAAGCGTTCGCTCCTTCGCCGTGGCGCTGTCGCCGGGCGGTCGGCCTGGCGGCGATCGACCGTTGCCTGCGCGCCAAAGCGCCGGCTCCGGCGCCGGCAGTGGACGAGGTGCTCGCCGGCGGGCTGCACGACGCCACCCGTCTCGAATCCGGTGAGCCGGCGCGGGCGCCGTGGTGGGCCCGCTGGTATGCCGGGTTGCCGCCGGCCGGCCGGGTGGTGGTGGCGGCCGAGGCGACCACCTGGGCCACGCAGCTGTGGACGGCGCTCGACTGGGGCCGACTGCCGCGGCCGGTGGTGGTGGGCGGCCACGACGACTGGTGGGACCTTCCCTGCCGGCGCATCACCCTGCACGGCCGGGCCGAGGTACGCGTGCGTGTGGACGGCCGCAGTGTGCTGGTGCTCGTGGGTGCGGGGGCACCACAGGTGTCGAGCCGCTCCGAGCTGGTCTTCGCCGCGCTGGTAGCCGCGCTGGTCGGCGGCACGCGCTCGGCCCCCGGCCGGGTCGTCGGATTGTGGCCGGCAGCGGGACAGGTGCGCGTGGTCCCGGTGGGTGTGCGCACGTTGGACGGTGCCGCCGACGAGGTGCTGTCCGCCGTCGCCACCTGGGTGGACGTGATCATCGAGCGCCAGGGCGTCGTCGCGCCAGGTGGAGGGCACGGGTAGCCTGGCGCGATGAAAGCCGCCCGGCACGCCCCGGTGCTGGTGGTCGACTTCGGTGCCCAGTACGCGCAGCTCATCGCCCGGCGCGTGCGCGAGGCCCGGGTGTACAGCGAGATCGTCCCCCACACCATGGCGGCCGCCGACATCCTGGCGCGCCGTCCCGCTGCGCTCGTGCTGTCGGGCGGCCCCTCCGGCGTCTACGAGCCCGGGGCCCCCGGGCTCGACCCGGCCCTGTTGCACGCCGGCGTCCCGGTGTTCGGCATCTGCTACGGCTTCCAGGCCATGGCCCACGCGCTCGGTGGCGAGGTGGCGAAGACGGGCGCCGCCGAGTTCGGCCGCACCAAGGCGGATCTCGACAGTTCGTCGGTGCTGTTCCGCGGGCACGCCCCGTCGCAGTTCGTGTGGATGTCCCATCGGGACTCGGTGGTGGCACTGCCCGCCGGCCTGCGGGCCACCGCCTCCACGCCCGGCGCTCCCATCGCCGCCTTCGAGGACGAAGGCGGACGCCTGGCCGGCGTGCAATGGCACCCGGAGGTCGTCCACACTGCCCACGGCCAGGCCCTGCTCGAGCGGTTCCTCCACCAGTGCGCCGGGATCTCGCCCACCTGGACCACGAGCAACTTCATCGAAGAGGCCGTCGAGCACGTCCGCCAGGTGGTGGGCGCGCACCCGGTCATCTGCGGGTTGTCGGGCGGGGTCGACTCGGCGGTGGCGGCTGCGCTGGTGCAGCGGGCGGTGGGGGACCAGCTCACCTGCGTCTTCGTCGACCACGGCTTGCTGCGCGAGGGCGAGCGCGAACAGGTGGTGAGCGACTTCGTCAAGGCCACCGGCGTGCAGCTGCACGTGGAGGACGCCGACAGCCGGTTCCTGGCCGCGCTGGCCCAGGTGCGCGACCCGGAGCAGAAGCGCAAGATCATCGGCCGCGAGTTCATCCGCACCTTCGAGACGGCCGCCGAGAAGATCGTGGCCAACCGGCAGCGGACCGACGAGGTCGAGTTCCTGGTCCAGGGGACGCTGTACCCCGACGTGGTCGAATCCGGTGGCGGCGCCGGCACGTCGGTGATCAAGAGCCACCACAACGTGGGCGGTCTGCCCAGCGACCTCCGCTACCAGTTGATCGAGCCGCTGCGGACGCTGTTCAAGGACGAGGTGCGGGCCGTGGGGCTCGAGCTGGGGCTGCCCGAGGAGATCGTGTGGCGCCATCCGTTCCCGGGGCCGGGGCTGGCCATCCGTATCGCCGGCGAGGTGACGGCCGAGCGTCTGGCCGTTCTGCGCCGTGCCGACGCCATCGCCCGAGAAGAGCTTTCGGCGGCCGGCCTCGACCGCAGCGTCTGGCAGTTCCCGGTGGTGCTGCTGGCCGAGGTGAGCTCGGTGGGTGTGCAGGGAGACGGCCGCAGCTACGGCTTCCCGGTGGTGCTGCGCCCGGTCACCAGCGAGGACGCCATGACCGCCGACTGGGCCCGGCTTCCCTACGACGTGCTCGAGGTGATCTCCAACCGCATCACCAACGAGGTGGAGCAGGTGAACCGGGTACTGCTCGACGTCACCAGCAAGCCGCCGGCCACCATCGAGTGGGAGTGAAGGGGCTCGCCGCCGCTCAACGCCGCCGCCGGCGTCCCTCGAGCCCGCTCTCCACTGCCGCGGCGAATTCGTCCGGCGCTTCGACCTGGGGGTAGTGGCCGGTCTCGGTCATCCACTGCACCGTAGTGTCGGGTCGTACGATGAGCAGCCGCTCGGCCATGGCGGAGACGGCGATGGGATCCTCGGTGCCCCACACCACGGACAGCGGCGACGGATGGCTCTCGATGGCGCCGGTGAAACGCCGTTCGTTGGCCCGTCGCTCCTCGATGTAGCGGATGGTCCGCGCCATCATCCGGTTCCCGCCGCCGTGGACCACCAGCTCGGCGTGGGCGCCCATGTCCAGCTGCCGGTGCCGCGGGTGCAGGGTGGCCTGCAGCGCGGCGCACAGCGCGTCGGCCGGTGGGGCGGCGTCGGCGGCGATGGGCTCGTCGGGCAGGGCGAGCAGCATCTGCTGGCCGGCCGTCAGATGGGCCATGACGATGTAGATGCTGCCGTTGGTCACCACCCGCCGGGTGACCTCGACCGGCCAGCTTCCCTCCATCTGCCGGGCCAGGAGCTCGCCGCCCACCGTGTCGCCCATGTCGTGGCTGAGCAGGGCCATACGCTCGAGGCCCAGCCGGGCGCACAGCCCCATCACCAGCTCCGCCTGTCCGGCCATGGTGTAGGAAACGTCGGGCTTGTCCGAAAGCCCGTAGCCCAGCAGGTCCGGGAGCACCACCCGCCGGCGCCGGGCCAGCTGTGGCGCCACTTCGGCGAAGTCGAACGACGACGTGGGGAAGCCGTGCAGGACGAGCAGCGGCTCGGCGCGCTCCTCGCCGAGCGGTCCCAGATCTGCGGCGAACAGGCGATGTCCACCGACGTCGTGGTAGGCGCCCGCCTCCTCCCAACGGCCGATGGCGGCGTGGCGCCACCGGCTCCCCCCGTCAGTCATGGCGGCCCGCCCTCCCTTCGGTCCGTCCAGTGGGAAGTCGTGGCCATAATGGCCCATGGCCGAGCCCGGGACCCTGGCTGTCACCCAACGTTCACTTCTGCGCCGCAAGCGCGAGCGCGGCAGCTACGACCGGAGGGTGGTGAACGCCATCTTGGACGAGGCCCTGGTGGCCCACGTCGCCTACCTCGAGGACGCCACCCCCCATGTCCTGCCCATGGCCTACGGGCGGGTGGGCGACGTCCTTTACCTCCACGGCGCCGTCGGTAACCAGACGCTGCGGAGTCTGGCGGCGGGCGGGCCGGCGTGTGTCACGGTCACCTTGGTTGACGGCCTGGTGCTATCGCGCGCGGCGATCCACCACTCGATGAACTACCGCACGGTGGTGCTGTTCGGCACGGGCCGGGCGGTGGAGGACGACGCCGAGAAGCTGGTTGCCCTGCGGTCGGTGGTCGACCACATGGCCCCGGGGCGCATGGACGACACGCGGGCGCCGACGGCCGACGAGCTCCGCAGCACCTTGGTGGTGGCCTTTCCCATCGAGGAGGGATCGGCCAAGATCCGCACGGGCGGGCCGGTCGAGGAAGAGCAGGACCTGGGGTTGGCCTTCTGGGCGGGCGAGGTGCCGCTGCGGACGGTGCGCGACGATCCGGTGCCGGACTCACAGCTGCGGCCGGGTATCGCGGCGCCGGCCTACCTGGCGAGGTCGCCGGTGTCCGGCTGAACGCGGCGCCACCCCCACCCAGCGGACAGCGGGTCTCCGGTACCCTGCCGACGATGGACAAGAAGTGGTGGACGCTCCTGGCGGTGTCCATCGGGACCTTCATGCTCCTGTTGGACATCACCATCGTCAACGTCGCCCTGCCCGACATCCAACACGGGCTGCACGCCAGCTTCTCGGATCTGCAGTGGGTGGTCGACGCCTATGCGCTGACCCTGTCCGCTTTGCTGCTCACCGCCGGCTCGCTGGCCGATCTGTTCGGACGGCGGCTTCTTTTCACCATCGGGTTGGTCGTCTTCACCCTGGGCTCGCTGCTGTGCGGGCTCTCCGACAGCCCGCTTTTCCTCATCGTCTCCCGCAGCGCCCAGGGGATCGGCGGAGCCGTCATGTTCTCCACCGCCCTCGCCCTGTTGGCCCAGGCCTTCCGGGGCCGCGAGCGGGGAATCGCCTTCGGCGTCTGGGGTGCGGTCACGGGCGTGGCGGTCGCCGTCGGCCCGGTGCTCGGTGGCGTCATCACCACCGAGATCAATTGGCGCTGGATATTCCTGGTCAACGTGCCGATCGGCGCCATCGGCGTGCTCATCACCGCCGCCCGGGTGGAGGAGTCGAAGGAGCAGAGCGCCCGCCGCCCGGACTGGGCGGGTTTCGTCTTGTTCACCGCCGGCCTGGTGTCGCTCGTCTACGGCCTCATCCGCGCCAACGAGACAAGCTGGACCAACACCGGGGTGATCGGCTGCTTCGTGGGCGCCGTCGTCCTTCTGTCGGCCTTTCTGGTGGCCGAACGGGTGGGCAACCACCCCATGTTCGACCTCTCGCTGTTCCGGGTGCCGACGTTCTCGGGCGGCGCCGTGGCCGCCTTCGGCATGGCGGCGTCGATGTTCGCCCTGCTGCTCTACATCGTCCTCTATCTGCAGGACGCGCTGGGCTACTCGGCGCTGGCCACCGGCCTGCGACTGCTCATCCTGTCGGGCGCCAGCCTGGCCACCGCCTTTGTCGCCGGCCGCCTGAGCGCGCACATGCCGGTGCGATGGCTCATCGGCCCGGGCCTCGTCCTCATCGGCGTGGGTCTGCTGCTCATGGCCGGGCTCAGCGCCTCCAGTCCCTGGACGCATCTGGTCGCAGGCTTCGTGCTGGGCGGCCTGGGAATCGGCATGGTCAACCCGCCGCTGGCCTCCACCGCCGTCGGCGTGGTGCAGCCGCACCGAGCGGGGATGGCCGCCGGCATCAACAACACGTTCCGGCAGACGGGCATCGCCACCGGCATCGCCGCGCTGGGCTCGATCTTCGCCACACGGGCACGTCACGACGTGGTGAGCGGCCTGGCGCGCATTCCGGGACTGGCCACCAAGGCCACGTCGGTGGCCACGGCGCTGGTGAAGGGCAACAACCCGGTGGCCGCCGCCGGTGTCCGGGGGCCGGCCGCCGCCGCCGTCGCCCACGTGGCCAAGGCGAGTTTCGTGAACGGCCTCAACGAGATCCTCCTCATAGGCGCCGTCACCGCACTGGTCAGCGCCGTGCTCAGCCTGGCGCTCATCCGCTCGCGCGACTTCGTCCACACCGGCCCCGTCATCGTGGGCGCCGGCGCACCGGACGGGGCGCACCCGGACGGCTCGTCACTGGTACGTGAAGGTGAGCCCGTTGGAGGTGCCGGCGTCGGTTGACACGGTGACGGTCTCCGGTCCTGGTGCACCGGCAGGGACGGTGGCCGTGCACGAGGTCTGGGTCGGACAGGTAGTGGGGACGACCTGGCCGTTGAAGTGGGCTACCACCTGACCGTCGGCGCTGAACAGGCTGCTTCCTTCGATGGTGACGCTCTGGCCGGCGCTCCCGGCGGACGGCTCCAGGGCGGTGATGGTCGGCCCCGGCCCCGAAGGCGTGCTCGAGGTGGTGGTGGTAGTGCCGGAGCCGGCCCGCCCCGCCGGCCGGACCGGCGGCGATGCCTGCGGGGAGGCCGGCGAGCTGTGGTGGCGGATCACGCCGAGCGTCACCGTGGCCGCCGCCAGTGCCACTACGACGAGGGTGAGGGCGAACAGCGTGGCACGCCAGAGCCGGTCGCGTCGCCGACGCGTGCGCAGCTCACGGTAGGCGGCTGAAGGATCGCTGGCCGGGCCGGCGGCGCGGGGGTCCACTCGGTGCTCCCTCTGTGGCGGGTCAGGTCCGCCCTCATCTTGGACCCACTGCCGGCGGCGGGTCATGTTCAGCGGCCAGGGGCTGTGACCTTGGCCTCTGGCCGCAGTGGCCCCCCGGGTTCAGCCTCGAAGTATCGGCAAGATCAGCCGAGTTGAACGTCGAGGAGGCCGCAGATGCGTGCTGCTGTCGGAGACCGCCTGGTCGTGAAGGGCCATCGGGTCGGCGAGCCGGACCGGGCCGCAGAGGTCCTGGCCGTCGAAGGCGAAGACGGCGCGCCGCCGTACCTGGTGCGTTGGGAGGAGGACGGGCACGAGGGTCTCTACTTCCCGGGGCCCGATGCCGTCGTCGAACACCTCCCGTCGACACGATCGGCCAACTGAGCGCTCCTCAGTCGGGGCAGGTGGCAGCCGGCTCGGACACAATGGCGAGCACGGCGTGGCGGGCGCGCTCAACGGCGGATCGCGTCGCCAGGCTGAGGCCGCAGCCGACGCCGAAGTCTTCGCCGACCACCCCCACGAGGACGACACGCCGCGGTGCCTCCCCGAGTGCCCGCGCCATGCGCAGCACGCCGGCCAGTCCGATGCCGTGGGTGCTGGCGCCGCCGAGGCCGCCCCGATCGTCGTGTGCAGCTCGAGTATCGATCTCGGTGACGATCAGCGCGCCGGGCTCCGCCTCGGCGTGCACGGCGTCGACGACCACGGCCAGCTCGGCTCCGTCCCAGTTCCCGAGCAGCTCCAGCGGGGAGGCGAACGGGCCGAGCTGTTCGATCTGCCGCCCGTCGGCGAGGGAGCCGGTCGTGGCCGACACCCGGCGCGCCACCTCGGGCCCCACGCCGTCGTCGCCGCGCAGCTCGTTGCCGATGCCCGCCACGACCACCCGGGCACTCACCGGCGATCCACGCGAACCTCGAGGAAGTGCGCGGCGCAGGAGATGCACGGGTCGTGGTTCCGCACCGTCTGCTCACAGCGCTGGGTGAGCTCGCTGTCGGACAGAGCGAGGCTCTGGCCCACCACCCGGCGCAGGTCGTCCTCGATGGTGAGCTGGTTCTGCGAGGTGGGCGGCACGATGCGCGCCGAGGCGATCGATCCGTCGGCGGCGATCACGTAGCGGTGCAGCAGCAGACCCCGCGGCGCCT
>DATHCF010000450.1:0-4981 GCA_035319705.1 Acidimicrobiales bacterium
CGCCTTGCACCGTCAGCACGGCCTTGCCCACCCCCCAGGCCAGCTGCCGGAGCGACCCGTCCGGCCCGTGCGGGGGGAGCTCGGCCAGCAGGTCGCCGCTCGCCGGCACGACCCGCACCACCTCGGCACCGAGGTCGGCCAGGATGCGCCCGGTCATGGCGGCCGGCTCGCCGGCCAGATCCACCACCCGGACGCCCTGGAGAAGGGTCTCGGTCACGGCTGCCACTCGGTCACGGGTGCCGTGCGGGATCCGGCGCGGGGCGGGCGCTCACTCAGGCGGCGCCCCGCTCGAGCACGTGCACGGCGCAGGCTGAGCCCAGCCCGATGACATGGGTGAGCCCCACCCGGGCGCCCTCGATCTGGCGGTCGCCGGCTTCGCCGCGCAGGTGGGTGGCCACCTCGTAGACGTTGGCCACCCCGGTCGCCCCGATGGGGTGTCCCTTGGAAATGAGCCCACCGGACACGTTGACCGGCGTCTTCCCGTCACGCCACGGACCGCGCCGGTCGATGAAGTCGCCTGCGCCGCCCGGCTCGCACAGCGAGAGGTTCTCGTAGTGGATGAGCTCGGCGGTGGCGAAGCAGTCGTGCAGCTCGACCAGGTCCAGGTCGTCCGGACCGAGGCCGGCGGACTCGTAGGCCTGGGCGGCGGCCAGCTTGGTCAGCGTGCTCACGTCGGGCTGGGCGGTGTCGGACTCCACGTAGGGGTCGGAGGTGAGCACCGAGGCCGAGATCTTGACGGCCCGGCGCCTGACGTCGGGGTCGAGGCTCTTCAGTCTGGCGTCCGAGCACAGCACCGCCGCCGCCGCCCCGTCGCCGGTGGGGCAGCACATGAGCAGGGTGTTGGGGTAGGCCACCATGTCGGCCTGCATGATCTGCTCCAAGGAGAAGGCCTTCTGGTACTGCGCCAGCGGGTTCAGCGTCGAGTGGGCGTGGTTCTTCTCGGCCACCTTGGCGAACTGCTCGAAGCCCACCCCCGAGTGGTGCGAGGCGTACTCCATGCCGGCCTGGGCGAAGACCCCGGGCATGAGGCCGGTGCCCAGGATCCCCTCCACCGGCATGACCGAGCCGTAGCGCCCCGACGGCGTGTAGCCCGTCGGCTTGGCCCGGTTCTGGCCGGCAGGGCCCAGCAGGCCCGCCTTGCCCATCTGCTCCACTCCCACGGCGAGCGCCATGTCCGCCTCGCCGGCCTTGATGGCCAGAAGCGCCGTCCGCAGCGCAGTGGCGCCGGTGGCACAGGCGTTGGCCACGTTGTAGACGGGGATGCCGGTCTGGCCGATCTGCTTCTGCAGACGCTGGCCCAACATGTTTGACGCCTCCATCAGGCACCCCGCCGCCAGCACCTGCATGTCGGCCATGGTGGTGCCGGCGTCGCCCAGGGCGCCGAGGGCGGCCTGCGACGCCAGGTCGATGGTGTCGGACTCGGGATAGCGCCCGAAGCGTGTCATCGAGGCGCCGATGACCCACACCGTTTCGGCCATGTCCGCCTTCCTCTCGTGGCTCAGACGGGCGAGAAGCCGAAGGCCACCGCTTCTGTGCCTTCCTCGTCGCGCCCGCAGGGAAAGGTGGTGAGCCGCACCTTCATCCCCAGCTCGATCCTCTCGGGCTCGGTGCCGGCGTTGAGGAGGTTGGCCTTCACCACGCCGCCGCCGTCCAGCTCCACCACGCTGGACACATACGGCACCGGGACCCCGGGAGCGGCGCGCTGGATGATGGTGAACGATCGCAGGGTGCCCGTGGTGGACAACGCCTTCTTGTCGAACTCGAGCTTGCCGCAGCGGGCGCAGGCGTTGCGGCGGTCGAAGAACAGTGCCCCGCAGGCCCGGCAGGCGTTGGCCGCCAGGTGCGGCTCGCCCTGCAGCACCAGGTAGTCCACCACCGGGATGCGCGTGCCCGCCTCGTCGCTCACAGGCGTCCGAGGGTACTCCGGGTGGCACCTGGAGGTGACATCTGCGTCAGGCCGATGCCATGCTGCCGGCGGCAGTGCGCGCAGGCGTGTCGGCCCGGGTCGTGGGAGACGAGGAGGCCGCGGTGTCGGATCAGCCTTTGGAGGAGCAGGTGCTGCACCGGGTGGAGAACCGGGTGGCATGGATCATGTTGAATCGTCCCGAGGTCCGCAACGCCATCACCCCCGACCAACGTGAGCGGGTCATCACCCTGTTGGAGGATGCGAGCGCGGACCTCGGGATCGGGGCGGTCGTGCTCACCGCCACCGGCGAGGGCTTCTGCACCGGGGCCGACCTGCGGGCAGGCCGCCGCGCCCCTGCGCCCAAGCCCGAGGGCGCGCCCGATCGCGTCATGGGCGACGCCGCTCGCATGATCCGGCGGGGAGCCCAGCGCCTGGTGGCCGCCGTGCTCGACTGCGAGAAGCCGGTGGTGGCAGCGGTGAACGGCACGGCCGCCGGCATCGGTGCGCACCTGGCCTTCGCCTGCGACCTGGTGGTGGCGGCCGACGAGGCGCGCTTCATCGAGGTGTTCGTCCGGCGTGGCATCTCCCCCGACGGGGGCGGTGCCTATCTGCTCCCGCGGCGGCTGGGACTGCAAAAGGCCAAGGAGCTCGTCTTCTTTGGCGACGACCTGCCGGCGTCGGAGGCCGAGCGCCTCGGACTGGTCAACCGGGTGGTGCCCCGTTCGCAGCTGCAGGAGGCGGCGGCCGAGCTGGCCGAGCGCTTGGCGGCCGGGCCGACCAAGGCCATCGGCATGGCCAAGTGGCTGCTCAACCGCTCACTGGACTCCGACCGCCCCACCGCCTTCGAGGAGGAGGCCTGGGCCCAGGAGCTGGTGGTCCACACGGCCGACTCCCAGGAGGGGATCGCCGCCTTCGTCGAACGACGTCCGGCCCAATTCCGAGGCTTTTAGTTCACGACGAGTTCGCGCCGTATTGGCGGCCGGTTGACAGGGGCAGGCCAGGGCCCCCTGTGGTGCCGGTCGGACCTCGTCGGCGCCCGTTTCTTAACCGCGCCAATTCCTCTAAGGTTTCCTGGGAGGCGATTTCGTCAAGATATTCGTCGAAATAGATGAGGCCGATTACGACCCTCTTCCCTATTGTGACCTCGGCGAGTTGGAGCGGGAAATGGTGAGCGGCGGATCAGGATCTTCGGGCGCCGGCGCGGTCGGGTTCGGCTTTCAAGGGTCGGGCCGAACTGCCGCCCGCCTCCAGTCATGAGCGTCACCTTCCGGGCCTTCCGGGTGGTCCCTCATGTGGACGAGAACGTCGGGGCCGACACCGCCCCGGCGGCGCCGGGCGCCCGGGCGCTGGGATGGGTCCAGTTGGTTGCGGACCTCGTGGTCTTGTTGGCCGTGGTGTGGCTCGCAGCCGGAACCCTGAGCAGCTGGTGGGTGCTCGGGGCCATCAGCTGTGTGCTGCTGCTGGCGGCAGCGGGACAGTACCGGTGCAGGATCACCCTGGGACGAGGACGCGACTTCGGTTCGGTCGTGGTGTGCGCCCTCGTTCCGTTCGTCGCACTGGCTTTGCTGGCTTCGGCGGCGGGCACTCGAGGTGCGCTCGTGGGTCTCGGGGCGGCCGTCGCCATGCTGCTCGTGGCCGAGCGCTCCGCCGTCTACCTCCTCATCAGGACGTTGCGGGCCCGGGGTTGGTTCGCCCAGCGCACGCTCTTGGTCGGAGCCGGTCCCGTGGCCGTCGACCTGGCTTCGGTTTTGCGCGAGCACCCCGAGTACGGCCTGCGCCCGATCGGTTTGATCGACGACGTAGAGGACGCCCCCGGAGCCGCCTCCCTCGGCTTGCCCCTGTTCACCGGAGTCGACTCGCTGCGGACGGTCATCTCCGAGGAGCGGGTGGAGCGGGTCATCGTGGCGTTCGGTGCCGTGCGCGACGGGCTCATGGTGGCCGTGCTGCGCGCCTGTGAGGGATGCGACATCGCCATCAACGTCCTCCCGCGGTTCTTCGAGCTCGGGTTCCCGGTGGCGCCCAGACAGGCTGACGACGTGTGGGGCTACCGCTTGATCGAGCTGCGTGGCTGGCAGGCGCGCCAGCGGACGCGACACGTCAAACGGGCCATCGACGCCGCGGTCGCCTTGGCCGGGCTGCTCGTGCTCTCGCCTCTGTACGCCCTGTTGGCTGTGGCGGTCAAGATCTCGAGCCCCGGCCCGGTGCACTTCCGGCAGGTCCGCGTCGGCCAGAACGAGCGGCCCTTCGAACTGCTGAAGCTCCGGTCGCTGCGCATGGGCCCCCGTTCGGACGACTCGTGGCTCCCGGGGCCCGAGGAGATGGGCCGCCTCGGCCGGCTGCTGCGGATCACCGGCTTCGACGAGATTCCGCAGCTCTGGAACGTCCTGCGTGGCGACATGTCGTTGGTAGGCCCTCGTCCCGAACGCCCGTTCTTCGTCGAGCGTTTCAAGGGGAAGATCCCCCGATACGGAGACCGCCACCGTGTGCCCGCCGGCCTCACCGGCCTGGCCCAGGTCCACGGGTTGCGGGGCGACAGCTCCATCGACGAGCGGGCCCGGCTGGACAACCAGTACATCGAGCACTGGTCGTTGTGGCAGGACGTGGTGATCCTGGTGTCGACGATAGCGGCCGTCGTCCGGAACATCTTCCGTGAAGGTTCGACCTCCTCGCACCGCGGCCTCGGGCTCGACGCCCACGCCGAGGCGGTGGAGGAGTGGCGGGAGGCCGCCGTCGGGTCCTCGGCCGGCGGGCACCTCCCGCCGGTATGACGGCAGTCCTCGAGCGGGCTTCCCCCCCGGCCGGCATCGACTCTCCTCGCCGACGGCACTGGCCGGCCGGCTTCGCCTCCATCCTCGGGCTCGGCGCCCTGACCGGGTTCGCCTATCTGGGGCGGCCCAGCTTCTTCTTGGACGAGACCGTGAGCCTCTCCATGGCCGACGCTTCGTGGCACCGCTTCTCGAGCGTCGTCACCCACCGGGAAGCGAACATGGTCCTCTACAGCCTGCTGCTGCGTGGATGGATACAGCTGGGCAGGAGCGAGGCCACCGTTCGGAGCCTGTCCGTGCTCGCATCGCT
>DATHCF010000451.1:0-2760 GCA_035319705.1 Acidimicrobiales bacterium
GCGGCGGCCTGCTGCTCCGGTCGGTGGCGGTGGGGGCGGGACGACGCGCCGAGCTGGGTGAGGAGGTGCCGCGCTGATGGCGCTCGGCGACCGGATCCGCAACAGCCTGAAGGAGGACTTCAGCTTCCTCGGCGGCTTCAAGGTGACGCTCGAGCAGATGACCCGCCCCCGGGTCACCTGGCAGTACCCCCTGGAGAAGAAGCCCAAGCCCATCCGCCTGCACGGCCGGTACGTCCTCAGCCGCTACGAGGACGGCATGGAGAAGTGCATCGGGTGCGAGCTGTGCGCCGGGGTGTGCCCGGCCGACTGCATCTACGTGCGCGGCGCCGACAACCCGCCGGCCGACCCCGTCTCCCCCGGAGAGCGCTTCGGGTTCGTCTACGAGATCAACTACCTGCGCTGCATCCACTGCGACATGTGCGTGGAGGCCTGCCCGACCGAGGCCATCACCGAGAGCAAGCTGTTCGAGTTCTCCTTCACCAACCGGGCCGACGCCATCTATACCAAGAACGAGCTCCTGGTCGACCACGACGGACGTCCGCAGCAGCTCCCCTGGGAGGACTGGCGGCCCGGCGACGACGCCCACACCTCGGCGTGGATGCGGGCCACCTCTCCTTCAGGGGCCGCCGGCTACGAAGGCAAGGTCCAGTGGTCGGGCGAGCTCGGCTACGGGGTGCGGGCCCCCGAAGGAGGCCAGAGCGGGCACCGTGACGACGCCGCCACCGGCGTCCGGCTGCTGCGCGACGTGCTCGACCTCCACCTCGACGACAGCGAGCGGCTCCCCCAATTGCGCGGCGTGCCCGGCGTCCTGCACCGGCTGCGACGCCGCGTGGCCCTTCAGCGCCAGCTGCTCACCCCCCCTTGGAGGAGAAGGTGAGCGCGCTGCTGCCCGCCACGCCGATGCTCGGTGCCACCACCGTCGACACCGCCGTGTTCCTCATCGGCGCCGTGATCATCCTGGCCGGCGCCTTCGGTGTCGTGCTGTCGCGCAACCCGGTGCACGCCGCGCTCAATCTGGTGGCCACCCTGTTCGGCGTGGCCGTGCTCTTCGTCGAGCAGGGGGCCAACTTCCTCGCCGCCGTGCAGGTCATCGTCTATGCCGGGGCCATCGTCGTGCTGTTCCTGTTCGTCATCATGTTTCTCGGCGTCGACCGCCTGGAGAACCTGGCCGACGAGCCGCTGCCCGCCCAGCGCCCGATGGCCGTGGTGCTGGCCGTGCTCGCCCTGGGAGGGCTCATGGCCCTCGGGGTCGAGGCCCACTGGGCGGTCGGGGCGCACTCGGTGGCCGGTCCCGTCCAAGGCGCGTCCGGCGGTGACGTGGGTGCCTTGGGGAAGGCGGTGTTCACGACCTACCTGTTCCCCTTCGAGATCACCGCCGCCCTGCTGCTCATCGCCGTGGTCGGTGCCGTCGTGCTGGCCCGGCGTCCCACCGGCCAGAGTTCGCCACCGCCCGACGGTGACCAGGCGGCGGCCGACGACGGCCCCGCCGGCACTCTCGCCGCCGAAGAGGCTGCCGCAGCGGCCGCCGTGGAGGAGCTGCCCAGCGAGGAGGTGGTCCGGTGAGCGTTCCCGGGGCCTGGTTCCTCGCCCTCGGCGCCGTGCTGTTCGCCGTCGGGGCACTGGGGCTGTTGGTGCGGCGCAACGTGCTCGTGATGTTCATGTGCATCGAGCTCATGCTCAATGCCGCCAATCTCACCCTGGTCACCTTCGCCCGCATGCTGAACGACGTCGGCGGGCAGGCGCTGGTGTTCTTCGTACTGGTGGTGGCGGCCGCCGAGGTGGTGGTGGGACTCGGGCTGGTGGTGGCCATCTTCCGCCGGCGCCGCGATGCCACCGCCGACGACCTGCACATCTTGAAGGGCTGACGGAGCCGGCGCGCCCATGATCCACGTCGCCTACGTCATGTTCCTGCTGCCGCTGGCCGGCTTCGTCGTGCTGGCCCTGTTCGGCCGGCGCATCGGCGACCCGCTGGCCGGGTGGCTGGCCACCGCCACCATCACCGGGTCGTTCGTGTTTGCGTGTGTGACCATGGCCGGGCTGCTCCAGCTCCCCGGTGACGCCCGCTCCTTCACGCAGGTGCTCTACAGCTGGATACCGGTGGGCGGGCTGCACGTGAACGTGGCTCTGCTCGTCGACCCGCTGTCGATGACCATGGCCATGTTCGTCACCGGGGTGAGCGCGCTCATCCACCTGTACTCGATCGGCTACATGAAGGGGGACGAGGACTACTCCAAGTTCTTCCTGTACCTGAACCTCTTCGTCGCCTCCATGCTCATCCTGGTGCTCGGCGACAACCTGCTCTTCACCTTCGTGGGCTGGGAAGGAGTGGGGGTCTGCTCCTACTGGTTGGTGGCCTTCTGGTTCGAACGGCCGTCGGCGGCCAGCGCCGGGAAGAAGGCCTTCATCTACAACCGTTTGGCCGACGTCGGCTTCCTGCTGGCGATGTTCCTGGTCTTCGACTCCACCGGCACGCTCGACTACCACGGCATCTTCGCCCACATCTCGTCCATCGACCCTGCGGCGCGCACGGCCATCTGCCTGCTGCTGTTCGTCGCCGCCGTGGGTAAATCCGCGCAGATCCAGCTGTTCCCGTGGCTGGCCGACGCCATGGAGGGCCCCACCCCGGTGTCCGCCCTCATCCACGCCGCCACCATGGTCACCGCCGGCGTCTACCTCATGTGCCGGATCAATCCGCTGCTGGCCACGTCCCACCCGGCCCAGCTGGTGGTGGCCACGCTCGGGGCCGTCACCGCGCTGGTG
>DATHCF010000452.1:0-2655 GCA_035319705.1 Acidimicrobiales bacterium
CCCGGACGGTCTCGACGGTGCCCACGACCCGCCGCCTCAGCCGGCGCGGTCGGGACCGGCTCGTTCGACGGTGAGCCGGACCATGACCCGCTTTTCGGACTCCATGGCGGAGCGGTACTCCTGCCAGTCGGGATGTTCGCCTGCCACGGTGCGGTAGTACTCCACCAGCTGCTCCATGGCATCGGGCAGGGAGACCACCTCGACCGGACCTTCTACTTGCACCCAGGTGCCGAAGAACCTGTCGGGAAAGACGCACAGCGACGCGTACGGGCGCCGACGGAGGTTCTTCACCTTCATGGCCGTGTGGCGGGAGCTGATCACCACCGTGTCGCCCAGCACGCCGGCGCTGACGGGCGACAGCTGCGGCCGGCCGTCGGCGCGTTCGGTGGCCAGCACGCCGTGGTGCTGGCTGCGGATGACGTCCAGGGCGGCGGCGGGGTCCATTGCCGCAGCAGGCTAATGGCTGAGCCAGCTCGCCGGCGGCGAAGCCGTCAGCTCGGGACCGACGAAGGCTGCAGCGACGAGGATTGCTGGCCGGCCGCGGCCAGCAGCGAGTACGGAGTGGAACTGCTGGGGGCGCTCACCGACACGGCCTCGCCCCAATGGGAGAACGTCAGCGTCGACCTCCCGCTCTGGCCGCTCAGGGTGCCGGTGACGACCGCTTCGACGGGCAGATACGGCGCCGAGTCGGAGACGTAGAGCGTCATGGTCCCCGTTGCCCCGCCCTGTGCGTCGTCAGGGGTGAGGCCGCCGGAGATGCCGACCACCTGCCGACCGTCCATGGTGCGCACCGGGGTGAGGTTGAGCACGCCGGTGGGGGTCGACTCGGTGAGCGCCGAGGAGAGGGTGTCGCCGGCCACCAGCTGTGCGTAGCCGGGGTCGCTCGGTTGGAACGAGATCCACTGGCCGGCGGCGGCGGTGGCCAGCGCGCCGGGAAAACCGAGGCCGTTTTCGAGGAACGCCTGGTCGGCCTGGAGAAAGGCTTCCCCGGAGATCACGAACAGCGTGGAGCTCCCGCTGTCGGGGGTGGACGTCTTCTGGATACCGTCCGATCGCGCCACGTCGTAGGTGCTGGTGCCCGCAGATGCCCCGGTGTCGACGACCACGAGCCGCAACGATCCTTCGGCACGCGCCGCCGCCATGGTGAAGTTCAGCACCTGACCGGCGGTCTTGCCCGACAGACCGCTGCTACGGCCGAGCACGAAGGTCCCCGCGCCGGCGGCGAGCGCCACCAGAGCGATGACCGAACCGAGGATCAGCCAACGCCCTGGCCGCCGGCCGCGCTTGCGACCTCTGGCCCCGCCCCTGGGAGTCTTGCTGCCGCGCTTCGCGAACACGGCGATGTCGGTCCCCGGGAGCTCAGCCGGCGCGGTGACCACAGGCGCAGTGACGACTGGTGGCGCGAATGCCGGCGGGGCGGCGGCTGGCGATGCGACCCCTGGTGGTACGAATGGCGGCGGAGCTGGCGCAGCCGGAGCAGACGGCGGCGCCGGCCGTGCCGCCGGCCCCGCCACCGGCGGGGATGCGGGGGGAACAGTCGGTGCAGCCGGAGCCCGGGCGGCAGGCGAGGCGACCGCCCTCGGCGCAGCGACGGCGTATGCCGCCCAGCGTTCCCCGTCCCAGCGACGATGGGCGGAATAGCGGGCGCCGTCCCAGTACGACACCACCAACGGATCGGCAACTACCCGCCGGTACCATCCGGGGGCGCGTGTGGCCGGAGCAGACATGGCCTGCTCGCTCATCTGTCGGCTTCGCTCGGCCTTTGGTGCCGCCCCAGCACCCCAAGGTCATCGGCACGGGGCCGCCCGGGCTGAACTCCGAAGGCGAAGGGGTCCCCGCAGGGTGACCCTATGCTTGGCCAATGCAGAGCACGATGCAGGAGACGCCGCTGCTGGTGAGCGGCATTCTTCGCCACGGCCAGCGGGTCTACGGCGACAGCCTGGTGATCACAGTCACCCCCGACGGCTACCGCCAGGCGACCTTCGCCGAGGTGGGCGCCCGGGCCGAGCAGCTGGCCAAGGCGCTGGCCCGGCTCGGTGTAGGCGACGGCGACCGGGTCGGGACCTTCATGTGGAACGACCAGGAGCACCTCGAGGCCTACCTGGCCGTCCCCTCCATGGGGGCGGTCCTGCACACCTTGAACATCCGCCTGTTCCCCGAGCAGCTGGCCTTCGTGGTCAACGACGCCGAGGACAAGGTGGTCATCGTCGACGCCTCGGTGGCGCCACTGTTCGCCCGGGTCCGCGACCAGTGCAAGACGGTGGAGACGGTGATCGTGGTGGGAGGGCCGGCCGAGGCGCTGGGCGACACGCTCGACTACGGCGAGCTGGTGGGCGCCGAGGAGCCGGGGATGTCGTGGCCCGAGCTCGACGAACGTACCGCCGCGGCCATGTGCTACACGAGCGGCACCACCGGCGACCCGAAGGGCGTGGTGTACTCGCACCGCTCGACGTACCTGCACTCGATGAGCGGCCTGAGCGCCAACGGTTGCGGGGCTTCGGAGGGCGACCGGGTGCTGGCCATCGTGCCCATGTTCCACGCCAATGCCTGGGGGATCCCCTACACCGCCTTTCTGGCCGGCGCCGACCTGGTCATGCCCGAGCGCTTCTTGCAGGCCGAGCCGCTGGCGCGCATGTTCGCCGAGCTGCGGCCCAC
>DATHCF010000453.1:0-3129 GCA_035319705.1 Acidimicrobiales bacterium
GGTGACGGGGATCACCCGCTCTTCCTTCTCGCAGTCTCGGTTCTTGCAAGGAACGCTGATCGGATAGGTGTCGATGGACATGAGGGCTTCTCCGTTCCGTAGGTCGTGGGCACGGAGAGCCTACGGCAAGCCTCTGACCAGGGATTATCTAGTGCATCTATATCTGGTCATTTACAGGTTTGTTAGCGATCTATAGGGGCGTTTGGCAGGGCTTATGAGTCTTTGTTTGTGACGCAACTATGTGAGGCGTGGGTCCGCGAACTTGCGGATCGCCCCGGTCACCGTCAGCGGCCGGCTGGTTCGTCCCAGCTCGACTGCCGTTGCGCCCCACCCGGTCCCCGGAGGCGGGGAGGGTCCGCCTGGCGGGTGCTTGACGAACGAGGGGCCACCGGGTGGGCGGCGTTGAGCCGCCCGCCCGGTGGTCCCTGGTCGGGACGGTGCCCGGCCGGCTGCCGTCGTCGTCTTTGAGGCCCGTGTGTGATCGCTGGTGGCGATCTGGTGGTCCGCCGACGCCGGGGTTGGCGGTCCCTGGTCGAGGTACGTGGCTAGTCGAGGTACTTGGCGGCTCTGTCGAGGACGGCGGTGTCGGCCGGGTCGATGTAGCACCGCATGGTGGTGGCGGGGTCGGAGTGGCCAAGGATCTTCTGAATGTCGAGGAGGTCGAACACGTGGCCGCCGTCTTCGGCGATGGTGTTGTGCAAGATGTCGGCGGCGCTCCTGCGCAGGTCATGAGGGGTGACGTGTCCGAGTCCGGCTTGTCGAGCCCGCCTGATGACGGTTCGTTCGATAGTTTGGTTGAGCGTGTTCGTGCCCGTCGTGGCAAGCGTCCAGTTCATGCGTCCGCTGTGGGTCCTCGGTACGAACAAGGTGTCCTCTGGCCCGGTGCAGTGACCGTTGGCCAGTCTGAGCCGGACCCATTCGCCAAGTACCGTCGTTAGGGCTGCTCCTGTGGTCATGTGGCGGGGCTTGTTGCCTTTGCCGATCCACTGGATGGACGGCAGGTGGTCGACGCTGGCGATGGTGAGGCTGGCGATCTCGCCTCGGCGCATCCCCGAGAGGCCGAGCCGGATGATGCACTCGTCTCGCAGTCCTGCGTCGGTGCCGTCTTGGCAGGCTCTGACAAGCTGCCCGTAAGCCTCGGCGTGGGAGAGGCGTCGTGCCGGGTTCTTGCTTTGCACCTTCCCGTAAGTGGTCGGGTACTGGCGGTTCAGGTTGGGGAACTGCGCACACGGGTCGTACTCCGTGTAGCCCATGGCGACGCACCAGCGGCAGAAGCATTGGGCGACTGCCAGGCGGGCTCGCACGGTGTTGTTGGCCAGGCCGGGTTCCGTGACCCAAGCGAGCAGCCGTCGGGTGCTGAGCTGGTCGGGATGCGATGCGCCGGTGTGGCGGAACATGGACCGCAGTCGGCTCTCGATGGTGCGCCGCCCCTTGTCCGATGCGTAGCGCTCCACGTACTCAGCCGAGATTGTCGCGAGGTCGGCGTTCGGGCCGCCTGTGAGCTGGGCGTATGGTTGATTGAGATTGCTCGATCAACTACACCTCGGGGACCACCGCCCGGCCCAAAGGAGTGCAGCTGACCCACCGCAATTGCTGGCTGAACGCGGCGGTGTTCGGCTGGCACACCGCGGTCACCGACGCCGACACGCTGCTGCACACCCTGCCCATGTTCCACTGCAACGGCTGGGGCATGCCCTATGCCGTCACCGGCATGGGAGGCATGCACGTGGTGCAGCGGAAGGTCGACGGCGAGGAGATCCTGCGACGCATCGAGACCCACGGCGTGACGCTGTTGTGCGGTGCGCCGGCGGTGGTGGCCGCCATCCTGAGCGCGGCAGAGAAACGGCGAGCCGCCGGCGCCGGCGTGCCGGGACACGCCACGGTGCGGATGGTAGTGGCGGGCGCTCCCCCGCCGTCGAAGACCATCGAACAGGTCGAGACCGACCTCGGGTGGGAATTCGTGCAGATCTACGGGCTCACCGAGACCGCCCCTCTGCTCACCGTCAACCGGGCACCGAAGGAATGGGCCGGCCTGGAGCCGGCCGAACGGGCGTCCCGGTTGAGCCGGGCCGGAGTGCCGGCGCTCGGTGTCCGCATCTGTGTCGACGAGAGCGGCGAGGTACTGGCGCGCTCCAATCACGTGTTCGCCGGCTACTGGAACCAGCCGGACGCCAGCGCCGAGGCGCTCGAAGGGGGCTGGTTCCACACCGGCGACGGTGGATTCCTCGACGGTCCGTACACCGTCATCTCCGATCGCAAGAAAGACGTGATCATCAGCGGTGGGGAGAACGTCTCCTCCATCGAGGTGGAGGACTGCCTGTACCAGCATCCGGCGGTGGCCGAGGCTGCGGTGATCGGCGTGCCCGACGAGCACTGGGGCGAGACGGTGAAGGCGCTGGTGGTGCTGAAAGCGGGCTTCGCCGCCAGCGAAGAGGAGCTCATCGAGCACTGCAGAGCCCGTCTCGCCCACTTCAAGTGCCCGACCAGCGTGGAGATGCACGAGGCGCTGTCCCGTACCGCCACCGGCAAGCTGCAGAAGTACAAGCTGCGCCAGCCGTTCTGGGAGGGACGGACCCGTAAGGTGAACTGACCGGGGCCGTCTGCGGGATTGGGCGACCCGAGGAGCCACCATTAGGGTCGCATCCCATGGACGCCCGGAGCTTCCTGGGGCTCGAGCCCACCGACGATCCGCTGCGGTGGCGCCTGCCCGTCACTCCGGCGGTGTCGACCCCGGGCCGTTTTCTCTACGGCGGATGCGCCCTCGCCGCCGGGCTGGTGGCCCTGGAAGAGGCGTCGGGGCGCCCCACGGTGTGGGCCACCGCCCAGTACCTCTCCTATGCACCCACCGGCAGTGAGGTGGAGTGGCAGGTCGAGCTGGCCGTCGTGGGACAGCGCACCACCCAGGGCCGCGCCATCGCCCGGGTGGGCGAGGTGGAGATCATCACCGTCAACGCCGCGCTGGGCCGCAGCAACCTCGAGGTGTCGGGGACCTGGATCTCCGCTCCCGACGTCCCGCGCCCCGAGCAGTGCCCGCGTCAGGAGGTGCCGCCGCTGTTCGCCGACACCGTGCTCACCCGGGTGGAGCACCGGCTGGCCAAGGGAAGGCTCTTCTCCATGCTGGACGGGACG
>DATHCF010000454.1:0-5789 GCA_035319705.1 Acidimicrobiales bacterium
TACGAGACGAACACGCCCAGCGCCAGGACCAACGGGAGCGCCACGTTGGTGTCCGTGGCGTAGATCTGGAACGACGGGAAACTGAACCCGGCGGCATGGATCTTCTCGGCCGTGTCGACGGGGAGCGGGACGTATCCGAGGAGGTTGGTGACGAGAACGAACACGAACAGCGTGAATATAAGGGGGAACCACCTCTTGGCCATCCGCCCGTGCATGCTGTCGTTGGTCAACCGGGTCGCCAGGTCGTAACCCCACTCGACCATGGTCTGGACGCGGTTGGGCCGCATCTCCATGCGCCGGGCGACCCACCACAGGAGCCCGATGGTGATGAGTGCGGTGAGCAACAGGTAGATGACTCCCTTGTCGATCTCCAAGGGGCCGATCAGGTGGACCCAAGCCGTCAGGTGGTAGGGAGTGACGATGTTGAAGGTGTTGTTCCGATGTGTGTGGACACCGAAGACGACCGATATGGCGATCAAGCCGGCGAGATAGACCAGGAGGATGCCGTAGGCGATCTTCCGGCGGCGGCTGATCCTGGCCAGGAAGGTCACTGCGCGACCCTCTTGCGCGGCGGTCCCTGGATCAGTTTGATGGCGAAGGCCACCGAGTAGGCGCCGAAGATCACCAGGGAGGCGGTGAGCCCGCTCGGTCGGCCGCCGGCGACGGCGGCAATGACGATGACACCCGCCAGCATCCAGATGCGGGCGAACCCCTCGAAGAGCGTGACGCCCAAGTGCTTGAGCGGCGTGGCGACTCTGTTGGTCCAGCGCCGGTCGACCTCGGCGACCACGCGCTGCAGTATCCATCCGCCGGCACCGAGGCAGTAGCCGAGCAGAGGCGCTCCGACGGCCAGGACCGGAACCACGGCAACGATCACCAGCGGTACGTCCAGGTAGCGCAGCATCCCGGGCACCACGAGAGAACGCTCATAGGGCCTGGCCTCGACGTCTAGCGCCAAGACAGGCTCCCAGGGTCAGAGCTTCGGGGTCCCGGGGAGGCCACCGGGAGAATCACCAGGGCATCCTGGCATCGAGAGGCGGGGCGGGGCAAAGCCCCGCTGTGGGGTGAACCTACGGCCGATCTCGATGCTGGCCGCCGACAGTTCGGACACGACGCCACCGCTCACTCCCCTGGGCTCTCGCCCATGGCCGGTTCACGCAGCAGGATCATGAACACGCTGGCCAACAGGGTGAACTGGAAGAGGGCCAAGCCGACGATGGCGCCGAAGCCGAGAGGCCCCACCAGCCAGGCCAGGACCAGGCACACGGCGCTCATCACGGCCAGTCGCAGCAACGTGTTGCCCACCAGCGGGCGGCCCTGGCGCCCGCTGGTGGCCGCCTTGGCCGCTGAGCGGGCGACAAGCCGAAAGTTGGCCATGGCCAAGCCCAGACCCATGGCCATGCCGATGCCGAACAGCCCGTGCCCGACCACCAAAGAGACGATCACCGCTACGACGCCGAGGATCCCGGCCACCAGCGCGCTACGCCTCGACAGGGTCGACAACTGAGGCACCGACAACGAGGAGAAGAGACTCGACATTGCCATCGGCTACTGCCCCGCTCGCCGCCCTCGCCCGGTGCAGGCAGTGTCGTTCACAGATAGCGCCATACGGTGGCAGGCAGCGACAACGGCAAAAGGCGACAGGACATCGGCGTCATGATCCCATCCGCCGCTTGTGAACGGCAAAACGAGCGGACGCTGACGGACTGGGCCGTCTACTCCGCCGGCAGACGGCCCGGTCCCTGATCAGAGACGAATTTCACAGCCGATCTCGGGTCCTGGTCGCCATCGCGGTAACGAGCCACCACACGTCGCGTAGGCGGATGCCGCAGGGCTACGAAGCCAGGCGAGCACGCCCCGCTGTCGCCCACCACCAGCTGCGGCGGCCCGTTCGACGGGTGGCGGCGTCGCCCGTCGAGGACGTCCGGACGGATGAGGGCGGCGACCTTGGCCGGTTGCTCGGCTGTCCGAGGCGCCCCCTCGGGGACGTCGTCCGGGCCGTCGGCGGCAAGGACGGGTGGTGGCTCTTTCGTGGCGCGGTTCCTGGCGGGGCCGGACTTGACCGGCTCCTCGGTGCCGTTGCCGCTCTTGCGCAATCCTGGATGGAACAACGTGTAGAGGGCCAGGGCCAAGGCCACCACCACAAAGGGCACCACGCCGTTGCCACCGCCGAACAGCGGGTAGAGCACGAGGCCCGACAACACTGCTGTCCACGCCCACAAGATCAGGACAGTCCGGCGAGGACCATGGCCGAGACGCAGTAGCCGATGGTGCAGATGGTCCTTGTCCGGGGTGTGGAAGCTGGTGCCCCGAGCCGTGCGCCGGACGAAGGCGAACAGCATGTCGGCGATGGGCACCCCCAGGATGAACAAAGGGATGAACAGCGGAGCGAAGAAGAAGTAGGACTGACCGCTGTACTCCGGCGTGCGCCCTCCGATCACCATGGTGGCCGCCGCCATCAACAGGCCCAACAACAGCGCCCCGGCGTCGCCCATGAAGACCTTGGCCACGTGCACGTTGTGCGGCAAGAAGCCGAGGCACACGCCACAGGTCACCACCGCCACCAGCGGACCGATGTTGTCGGGCGGCAGCACGCCCAGGTCCACCAGTCGCAACCCGTACACCGCCAACGCGCCGGCGGCAATGGCCACCACGCCGGCAGCCAGACCGTCGAGCCCGTCGATCAAGTTGACGGCGTTGGTGATGACGATGACCCACAGAGCGGTCAGCAGCGGGGTGACCTGTGGGGAGAGCACCAAGAAGCCCACAAAGGGGATCTTGAACTGGAACATGGTCACGCCCATGAAGACCAGCAGCATGGCGGCGAGCACCTGGCCGGCCATCTTGGCCGGGGCGGACATCTCCCTGAAGTCGTCGATCAGGCCGACGGCAAAGATCACCAGCGCGCCGAGCACCAGGCCGAGCGGCTCCGAGGAGCCGGCGAACACCGAGCGCAACGGAGTGAGCAGCGCCGCCACCCCGATGGAGACGAGGAGGGCCACGAACATGGCCGCTCCCCCGCCGAGGGGCGTCACCCGGGTGTGGATCCGGCGCTCGTCCGGCTCGGCCACGAACCCGATGCGCGTGGCGTAGCGCCGGACGGGGAACAGCCCGAGGTAGGTGCAGACGGCGGCCAGCGCTCCGACGCCGACGTAGTCCCCCACCGGAGGCACCGGTCAGCCTCCTGCCGGGCCGGGGTCGGTGAAGCGCAACGTCGGATAGGGAGGGAACGACGCGCACAGCTCGGCCACCTCGGCGCGCACGTCGGCCAGGGCACCCTCGTCGGTGCGCCGGCGCAGCGCCCGGACGATGAGCCCGGCGACGCGGCCCATCTCGTCGACCCCCATGCCGGCCGTAGTCTCCGCGGCGGCGCCGAGCCGCAACCCGGAGGTGACGAAGGCCGAGCGAGGGTCGTCGGGGATGGTGTTGCGGTTCAAGGTGATGCCGCAGCGGTCGAGGACCTCCTGGGCTTCCTTGCCGGTGAGCTCGGCGTCGAAGGGGCGGAGGTCGACGAGCATGAGGTGGTTATCGGTACCCCCCGAGACCAGACGGATCCCCTCGTCGGCCAAGCCGGCCGCCAATGCCCTGGTGTTGCGGACCACGGTGGCGGCGTACTGGCGGAATTGCGGTGTCATGGCCTCGGCGAAGCACACGGCCTTGCCGGCGATCACGTGCTCGAGCGGCCCTCCCTGCAGGCCCGGAAACACCGCCGAGTCGATGGCCTTGGCCAGCTCGGCGCGGCACAGGATGGCGCCACCGCGCGGGCCGCGAAGCGTCTTGTGGGTGGTGAGGGTCACCACGTCGGCGATGCCGACCGGGGAAGGA
This sequence comes from Acidimicrobiales bacterium, assembly GCA_035319705.1. GTDB lineage: Bacteria > Actinomycetota > Acidimicrobiia > Acidimicrobiales > UBA8190 > UBA8190. The sequence continues at coordinate 3,826 of DATHCF010000454.1, forward strand.
TGCACGCCTCCGGCCACCAGGCCGGCCGGATGGGCGAGGTCGAACATGAACAGCGCGCCGACCGAGTCGGCGATCTCGCGGAACGGCTCCGGCTCGATCACCCGCGGGTAGGCCGTGGCCCCGGCCACGATGAGCTTCGGCCGCTCGGTCTTGGCCAGCTCGGCCACCTGGTCGAAGTCGATGACCTCTCCCGGTGTCTCGGGGTCGCCGGACATCGGGGTGAGGCCATAGGCCACGAAGCGCCAGATGTGGCTGGTGATGCTGGCCGGCGACCCGTGGGTCAAGTGCCCGCCCTGGTCGAGACGCATGGCCAACACGGTGTCGCCCGGTTCAAGCAACGCCTGGTACGCGGCCAGGTTGGCGTTGGCCCCGGCGTGCGGCTGCACGTTGGCGTGCTCGGCGCCGAAAAGCTCGCAGGCGCGCGTGCGAGCGAGCTCCTCCACCTCGTCGATGATGCGGTTTCCGCCGTAGTAGCGACGCCCGGGATATCCCTCGGAGTACTTGTTGGTGAGCACGGAGCCCACCGCGGCCAGCACGGCGGTGGAGGTGAAGTTCTCCGAGGCGATGAGCTGCAGCGTGGTGGACTGCCGCTGCACCTCCTGACGAACGAGATCGGCGATCTCCGGATCGGTGTCCAGCCAGGCCGCGAACGGCGTGCCCTGCTGGCCACCACCGCCTGACTGCTCGCTCATACCGACCTCTCCAGTCCGGCGATCTCGGCCACGCGCCGGTTGTGGTTGCCGCCCTCCGGCGAGGCCGCCAGAAAGGCGTCCACCGCGTCTGTCGCCACCTGCTCACCCACGATCCGCCCACCCAAGCACACCACGTTGGCGTGATTGTGGACCTTGGCCAGTCGTGCCGTCGTCACGTCGTGGACCACCGCCGCGCGCACGCCCAGCACCTTGTTGGCGGCCATCCCGATGCCGATGCCGGTGCCGCAGATGCACAGTCCGAGGTCCGCAATCCCCGATGCTACCGCCCGGCCCACCGCCGCACCGAACTCCGGGTAGTCGACGGGCTCCTCCGAGTCGGTCCCCAGGTCGGTGACCTCGTGCCCGAGCCCATCGAGGTGAAGCGCCAGCAGCTGCTTCAGGTGGAAGCCGGCGTGGTCGGCGCCCACGGCGATGCGCATAACCCGAGCCTACGCTTGGCCGCCCATGGCACTGGATCCGCGCACACCGGTGTTGGCGGGCGCAGGCCAGGTCCTCGTCCCCCCCGATCAGGACATGGCGCTCGGCGACCGGCCCGAACCGGTGGAGCTCATGGCCAGTGCGCTGCGGGAGGCCGCCCGGGACGCCGGAGGTCCGGAAGCAGGAGAACGCCTTCTGCGCGCCGCACAGTCGCTGCGGGTCATGGTGCCGCTCTGCTGGCGCTATGTCGATCCGGCACAGCTGGTGGCAGAGCGTCTCGGCATCGATCCCGGCGAGCACGCCCTCAGCGTCATCGGGGGCAACGGACCCCAGACGGTGGCGGCCGACACGGCCAGCGCCATCGCCACGGGACGTCTGGAGGTAGCGCTCATCACCGGCGCCGAATGTGCCTGGACCCGCAGGGCCACCCGACGTCTTCCGGAACACCCGGCGCTCGCCTGGACCACCCAGCCCTCGGGCACGCCGGCACCGGTTGCGCTCGGCGTCGATCGCTCACCGGTCACCGACGAGGAGCTGGCCCATGGACTCGACCGCCCCCGCAACGTCTTTCCGCTGTTCGAAAACGCCCTGCGGGCGGCGGCGGGCGAGTCGATCGACGCACACCAACAGCGCGTGGCGCGACTTTGGGCACGGTTCTCGGAGGTGGCCGCCGCCAACGACCACGCGTGGTCGAGGCGGGCCTGGTCCGCCGACGAGCTGTGCACCGTGTCCGACGACAACCGCATGATCGCCTTCCCCTATCCCAAGCGGATGAACGCCAACGACCGGGTGGACATGGGTGCGGCCCTCATCCTCTGCTCCCTGGAGGCGGCG
>DATHCF010000455.1:0-2833 GCA_035319705.1 Acidimicrobiales bacterium
TCCATCTGCACGTGGCCAACATCGGCAAGAAGGTGGGGGCAGAGATGGGTAGGTTCGCCCCAGGTCAGTCACGGCCACCGGCCTGACCCGGTTTCGATGATCGCTCCTCGCGGGTGTAGGCAGCGGCAGTCCGGGATGGGCGAGGAGGGCGTCGGGAGAAATGAAGGCGACGGGTCCTGCCGATGGTCGCCTGCCCTGAGGCGTCCGACCACGAGAGGCTCTCGGAGTCAGCGCATCCTAATAACTCGCCCCCGAGCGATCCCGGTGAGGTGCTCGATTCGGCGGGGTGACCGGGTCCGGCACTTGTAGGGCGGTCCGGCGGGTTTTGTTGTGTGGCGCTATCCCGGGTTGACCAGATAGGAGGTCAGCCGGAATCCCAGCCAGGGCTTACGACCCCAAGCGAACATCTTCCCCGTAAGGGCGGGCACCCAATGGGAGATCCGTCCATAGGCGATCAGCAAGAGCGCCACTGGATCGGCGCTCACTCGACAGTCGACCCTGCCACCTAGCGGCTCGATAGTGAGAACGCCTCGGTGGAAGCGCAACGTCAGGCTTTCGCCACCACGAACCCTCAGTTCATAGGCGACCACAACGTCCGCGGTTGCGGTCTTGTCCACTAGGTAAGGCAGAAGGGGCAACGAAGACGACAGGACGAGTCGGGCTTGGTCAGGAGGGATCCGCCATGGTTTTCCCAGGGCCTTGGCCAAGTCGTAACCGTGCACGAGCGCTTCTCCGGCTCCCAGCCCCAGCAATGCCCCGAGTGTGACCGTCACGCCGTGCCACTTGACCGTATCGTCGTTCTTGCGACCCTTGCTGGCGGACAAAAGCTCGGAAACGGCCCTGCGATACCGGGTCATGAGAACGGAAAGATCCTGCTCCGACTCGCTGTCGATCAGGGCCGCGTTGCTCCGCGTGAGCGATCCGCCTGGTATGTCGCTGAGGTCGAGCGGCGACCCCGTACCTCCCGAGACGAACGACACATAGTTCTCGGCGCTGAGCGTCAAATGTACGCCCAGCTCCCTAACGGTCCAGGTCATGCCCGGTATTGGGGCCGTAGGATCGGGCGCCGTTTCAAGGAGTGCGGCCACCCGATCGGCAGCCGACTGGAGGGCATCGCCGGCGACGCCGACATCAACCGGGGACAGATCAGGCATATTGCATAGTGCCATGCTCGCCTGAGATCCCGCTCGCACACCGGGAGGCGGACGCCCTGGCCTGGGCCGATGCTCCGGCTCTGGGAGGCCAGACCGTCCTGGTAACGCGACTCACCCGCGATCCCGGTCAGGTCCCTTCGGGGGAGGAGTATCCGCACACGGCACATCCAGGTCGCGACATCCAGATACACGAGACGGCCGGAAGTTGCGGGTTATAGGACGGCCGAGCCCGCTGGAGCCGTCAGGCCTGGGCAAGCTCGCCGTAGAAGAAGGACGCCGTGACGCCGCCGTCCATGAGGAAGTCGCTGCCGGTGATGAATGCGCCGTCGGGTCCCATGAGCAGCGCACCGACCGTACCGACTTCGTCAGGAGTGCCAGCCCGTCCTACCGGCGAGTGGTCGACCATGCGGCGGTACCCCTCACCGCGCGGGCCGGCCAGTTCGTCTCGGGCGAGCGGCGTGATGATGATGCCGGGGCTGATGGTGTTGAGCCGCGCACCGCGCTTGGCCCACCGGATCGCCTCGGCCATCACCCGCAACGAGTTCCCACGCTTGGCCAGTTGGTAGGCGTGGAGCGTGTCGGTGACCTGGTCGGGTTGGAGCATGGGCAACTTCAGCAGGTCTTCGGTCGCAGTCGTGGCCAGGGCCGCATCTTGTTCGGCGGTGAGTGCTGGCAGTCGGTGCCCCGATTGTGAGGCGATGACCACGCCAGCGCCGCCGCTGGCGATGACCTTGCCGAACTCCTCGAGCACCAGGGCGGTCCCGTAGAGGTCGACGGCCAGGATCGCCTCCACCGATGCTTGGCTGGGCGAGACCCCGGCGGCGTGGATGACTCCGGTGACCTCACCGAACGCGGTGGCGGCCACCAAGAGGGCGTGCACCGACTCGCGGGAGGAGATATTCACGACAGCGGTGGTCACCTCGAATCCCGCGTCGGCGAACACCTCCGCCGCGGCGTTGGCGTTCTCCTGGTGAAGGTCGGCGAGCACGACGTGCTTGCCGGCGCTGATCCGGCGGGCGATGGCTTGACCAATCTGTCCGGCGCCGATGACGACGATGACTTGGCTCATGGCACGGTCCCTTCATCCTCAGCCGGCAGGAGCCGGACGGTGACGGCGTGGGCCGCGGGGCCGGTCACGTGGCCGACGATGGTCGGCCCGTAGCCGTCGTACTTGGCGTGGTAGGCGGCGTCGATGGCCGCCTGCGCGCCCGGAGCGGCTCCGGCGAAGCTGACGTCGGCCTCGATGCCTCCGGCCCGGATTCGGCCCTTGTGGACCGCCAGGGCGTGTCGGTACCACAGTCGCTGCGGTCCGCCGGCGGATCGCACGTACAACTCGTCGTTGGCGCGGACGACCCACATCGTGGTGAACGAGTGCAGGGTGCCATCGGCACGGCGGGGGGCAAGGCGCAGCTCCTGTGCCTCGCCGATGCGGGAAAGCTGGTCGGCACTCCAGGCCATGGCCTGGTCCTCGCTCCCGGCTGTGGGCACCATTACGAGCCCATCCGGATCAGGGACTTGATCATCAGCCGCTTTCGCCAACTTCGTCGACGTCAGGGTCTTGAGGTGGTCGAGCAGGACCGCCAAGATCCTCATCCAGGTGCTGCCATAGAGCGCCTGCCCATGAGCTGATGTTGGGCCAGTCTCGCCAAAAGACCTCCATGGCCACGTCGTCCAGCAAG
>DATHCF010000456.1:0-2028 GCA_035319705.1 Acidimicrobiales bacterium
CGTGGTGGACGTGGGGAGCGGCGTACAGCGCTTCGAGGTGGCGGCGGTCAAGGCCGGCCGCCGTGTCGAGGTCTCGTCCGGCCGTTCCACCGTGGAGGTGACCGAGGTGACCCGGACGGGGCGGGCCGTGCGCAGCGCCCGGTTCATGTCCAGCCGGGTGGTGGCGGTGGTCGAGCATCCCGTCGACGCCGGGCCCGGCTGAGAGCCGGTACTGCTGCCGGGTCGTCGCACCGAAGGGCGCACCCTCCGGAACTCTCTCAGCGGGTGTCGGGCCCCTGCCGGCCCCCGACACCCTGCAGCGCGTCCCTCCGCGCCTCTGTCTGGCATTGCACCGCTTCGACGCGCGGAAGTCAAGAGCTGAACACAGGGGCCCAACATCGTCACAGGTCGGCAACGAGCCGCCGGCCGTCGTCCTGCCGCAACCGGCATTGAGGCCAGCTCAGCCCTGGGCTTCCACCTTGGCGTAGTCCCACACCAACTCGGCGTCGCGCTCGGCGCCGAGCAGCAGCTTGCCCGGGTGCTGCTTGTCGATATGGCCGATGAGGCCGTTGTAGATGGAGAACCCGCACAGCTCCTGCAGCCGGCGGGGGAAGCGGCGCAACGTCTCGAGCGGGATCCCCAGCTGCTGGTTCTCCTGCTGGCGAAGGAAGCCGGCACAGTAGTTCATGGCGACCCCCACGCGGCGTTCGTCGGTCCGATTGGCGCCACCGCCGTGCCACAGGCTTCCCACCCACACCAGCACGCTGCCTCTGGGCATCTCGGCTGCGATGGAGTCATAGTGCTCGAGAGGGTTCGGCGAGTGGTCGGCCAGATGGGATCCCGGACACAGCCGGGTGGCGCCGTTCTCCTCGGTGAAGTCGGTGATCGCCCACATGGTGTTGCAGATGACGGGCGGGTGGGGCTTGGGCAGGGGGATCAGCTGGTCGTCGGAGTGGATCGGCTGGGCCGTCTCGTCGGGGCCGATGGCGATGGAGGAGAGAGAGGAGATGAGCAGCCCCCGATCGAGAACCTTCTCCACGACGGGCAGGACATGGGGGTGGAGGGGGATGCGCTCGTACAGGGGACCGTGCACGAGCAGGTTGTAGATGCGCGTCGTATGGGTGCCTTCGAAGAGGTTGTCGCCCGTGGCGATGCCGAGCTGTCCTTCGAGGCGAAGCAGGTCGTCGTGGACGGCGTCGCACAGGCCTGGATCGATGGCGTCGGGCACGACCACCCATCCCTGCTGACGAACCGTGGCCGCAAAACCGTCGATGGCCTCCTCTTCGAAGGTGCGCCAGTCGCTCTGGTTCGTCTCGGTCATGTCCCGGTGAACGTGCCGCCACGGGCGGGCGGGATCCTGATTCCCCTGGCCGGTGCTCCGGACCACCGTTCTCCTCCTGCCAGCCATCGTGGCATGCGCGGCCCGGGCGGGGAAGCCGGCGCGAGCCCCCAACGGCCACTGGCTCGTTCGACCGCCGGATGCGCCTTCGCCGGACGTTCCCCCTGCGACGCCGAGCCGTTGGCATGAACCTGGATCTGCGGGCATACCGCCGGGGGGACGGAGGACACGAGGGTGGCACGTCGGTGGGACCGGGGGCCCGAATGGCGATGGCCCTGGCAGCAGCCCCGGGTCACGCCGGTGGAGCGCGAGTCCGTGGTCGAGGAGATGACGCGGGCTGCCACCGAGGCCCGGGTCCGCACGGACCTGCCCGAAGCGGGCGCTGCGGAAGCACCTGCACCGCAAGGCGTCGCGGAAGCGCCTGTGCCGGAAGCGGCCCCAGCGGAAGCGGCCCCAGCGGAAGCGGCGGCGGAAGCGGGCACCGACGAGGTGAGCCGTAGCCCGTGGTGCCGATGGCTCGGCACCAAGCGGGTCGCAGCTGTCGTTCTGTTAATGCTCGCCGGCGAGATCGCCTACGTCGTGCACCTAAATGCGTCCAATTCGTCGAACGACTCGCTGGCACCGTTCACGCAGAACACGTTCGGCGCGCCGTCGACGACGACGCCACCGGCCTTCCCCACGGTGGTCGTTCCGCCGCCGATCACCATGAC
>DATHCF010000457.1:0-7848 GCA_035319705.1 Acidimicrobiales bacterium
TCACCTGGAGGGACCTGGCACGTATCCGGTGCAATGCGTTCCATCAGCGAGAAACCTGCGCGGTGGCGATGCGAATGATCCCCTTCGAGATCCCGGGGTTCCAAGAGCTCGGTATTCCCTCTGTGGTGAAACGGTTGGCGATGCTCCCGATGGGTCTCGTCATCGTCACCGGGCCCACGGGATCCGGCAAGTCCACCACCCTTGCCGCGATGATCGACTACGTCAATCGCTTTCGGCGGTGCCACATCGTCACGATCGAAGATCCCATCGAATATGTCCACGGCAATCTTCACTCTGCAGTATCACAACGCGAGGTTGGAACGGACACCGATTCGTTCGAGCGGGCGCTTCGATCAGTTCTTCGAGAAGACCCTGACGTGCTCCTCGTTGGCGAGATGCGCGACCTCGAGAGCATCCAAACCACACTGACGATCGCCGAGACCGGCCATCTCGTATTCACCACGCTTCATACCAATGACTCCGCGCAGACCCTCGACCGTATCGTCGACATCTTCCCCGCTGACCGCCGGGACCAGGTCCAAGTTCAGCTTTCCTCCACCCTCGAGGCGGTCATTTACCAGCGCCTCGTGCCTCGACGAGGTGGCGGCCTGGTCGCTGCCTATGAGGTCCTCACTGCCAATTATGCAGTGCAGAACCTGGTTCGCGAAGGAAAGACGCGCCAGCTGAGGAATATCATCGCGACACACCAGTCGGAGGGAATGCAGACGCTCGAAATGTCGCTGACTGAACTCGTCCAAAGAGGCGTGATCGATTACGAAACGGCTCTCAAAGTAAGTCTGTATCCTGACGACGTCGCCCGTACCCTTTCCAGTGCGCAGGCCGGAGCGGACGGGGTGTCTCGTGGCGTCCCGTCACCCTCTGTTCGACTTACTTCCAGTTAGCGACACCCTGGCCATAGGAATTTGGGCGCGGGCATGGATCGTCAAAGCGCACGAGCACTGGAGTCGGAGGCGACTGCGTCGCGCCCGAATGGCGCCCGTGGCCCACTTCTCTTCCGTAATCGCTCGCCAGTGTTTACAGACGGAGACGAGACAGGCTTCACTCTCATCGAGCTTCTTATCTCCATCGTGATCGTGCCACTGATCGTCGGCGGGGTCAGCGTGGCAATGATCGCCGTGTTGGACAATCAGGCTTCGATCCAAGGTCGTCTTTCTGATTCACTCGACGCACAACTCACCGCTACCTATTTCGGGCGGGATGTCCAAGGGGCGACAACGGTCTCGACTGCGCCGACCCCTTGTTCTTCGACCACGCCGGGCACCCAGATTCTGGACCTGAGCTGGGGTGATGTGACGGTCTCCTACGTGGCCGACCAAGTCTCGACGACCTCATGGACTCTGAGCCGTGAGCTCTGTAATGGCACCGATGCACCCAGTAACACCATGCTGGCTTCGGACATCCCGTCACAGCCCACAGTGGATTGTTACAACGGTGCGGCGACCGTCAGCTGCGCTGCGCAGCCCACCAACGAAGATGTCTCCCAAGTCGTGCTCTCAATCCCGCGGGCGAACAATGACTTCCCCTTTAGCGTCTCCGCGTCACCGCGACAGACGTCCAGCACGTACCCCAGCACATTGGATGGTGACGCTCCCCCCGCTCCAGCGCTGATTCTTCTCTCGAACGGCGGCACCTGTCCAACCCTCACGCTTGACCCCGGTTCGACGCTCAACCTCGGGTCGGGATCTGGCGCTTTCGCTCTCGACTGCAGTAACGGCTCCGATCCGATCGATCAGGACCCCGGCTCATCCGTCAACGCCAACACGGCATATACCGAGCAATCTGGGCTCTCCCAGCTGAGTTCCTGCACCCTGGGTTGTACCAATTCTCAAACCTTGACGCCGTACTACAGCCCGACGGGGATTGGCGACCCCTATGGATCGTCGTTGTCAGCTCCGAGCACCCGTGGACCACACCAGCTGTCGTGCAGCCAAAATGGGACGACGGAGACCTGCCCGGCTGGCATCTATTCCACCTCTGGGAGAAGAGGCGGATTCTGTCCGAGCTTCGGCGTCCAGCCCGGGTCGCCCGGGCCTCCGATAACGCAAATACAACTCTCTCAGGGAGTGAGCGTGTTCGAAGGGTGCACCCTCAACGTCTTTCCGCCTGACTCGCTCACAACCAATGGTGGGGTACTGCTTTACTTTACCAATGGCGGGTCGCTGCAGGTGAATAACGGTGCGACCGTGACGTTGCCCTCCATAACCGGAGGCCCGTCCGACTGTCCGCCGTCCCCCCCGTCGTATCCACCTGGTGTTCTTCCATACCCGTGCATCGCAGTGTGGCAAGCGTCTAGCGACACGACGGGTGTGACGTGGGACGCCAGCCCGACGTCTTCCGTTGCTGGCCTGTACCTGCCCGGTGCGACCTTGAACGTGCAGAACCTCAGCACCATCTCCGAAGTGGTCGTCCAGAGCCTCACTGTGGGTCCCGGTGGAACGGCGTCGATCGGGTAGTCCTTGCCACGGTGAAACCGGCACCGACCGCCAACCGTGGGCTGGGGGCTGGGAGGCGGGTGACACGTTGATCGAGATCCTCGTCGCCCTGGTGATCCTCTCAATCTCCACGGTTGCCATTCTCGGAGCTCTGACCACGACGCTATCGAGTACCGGCGAGCACCGCTCTCTGGCTGCTGACGACACCCTGCTCACCGCCATGGCCGAGCAAGTGAAGAATGTCGTCGAGCTCCAGCCCAGTCCCCCCGCGTGGCCAACCGGATGTGGCGGTACAGGCGGACCGCTCACCCAGTGGTACGAGGACACCACCACCAACAACACGCCGAACATTCCGTTGCCCGCCCCGCTCACCGGAACACCTCTCACCGGGAGCAGTTACTACCCGGTAAGCCTCACTGATCCGCCCTACGTCGGGTACGTGGTGAATCTGACCAACGTCCAATATCCGAACGGGTCAACATGGACCTCGTGTCCCGTCTCTGCGACCGCTGCCGGCGTGCAGAAGATCACTGTCGACGTGACCTCAAATGCCAACATAACGGACACCTTTGACGTCGTCGTGAGGTACCAGGGAGATGGAAATGCCTGACCGCCGTCAATCGGGTGCCATTCTGGTGTTAGCATTGATTTTCCTGCTCATCGGGTCCTTCGTCGTCATCCCGTTGGCTGGTCTAGCTACCACCAACCTCCAGGCGACCGCTCCCTTCATCACCGAGCGGCAGCTGGAATACGCCGCTGACGGTGCCATGGACCTCGCCATTGAGACCGTCCGGTACTCGGCCACACAGGGTTATCCAGGTGGCACCTGTGGGTCGATCACGACGACCTTGAACGGCCAGACAGTGACGGTCGACTGCACATCCGAAGCACCCGGGACATCCGGTGCAGCCGGAGAGGACGACGAGAGTCGGTATGTGAGCTTCGTCGCTTGTCCGGGTGGCGACACGAGCGGCTGCCCGGGACAGAGCTTTTTGAGCGCCACTGCCGACTATGCGGACTTCACACCATCGGGTGATGTGCAGGTGGGCTACGCCGTGAGGATCCTGTCGTGGGACGTGCAGTCAGCCAACTTCTGATCGCCGTGGCTGACCTGTCGAACATTCATCACGGGAGCGGGCGATGTCCATGAGAAGCGGTCATCGGGGTGCTGCCCTCCCCTATCAACTGCTGGCAGGGATCGTCCCATGCCCTCGTGGCTGGTTGGCGGCGACAGCAAAGCTCCAAGGAATCACCATGTCTCCCGAGGAGCCCCAGGTTTTCGATGGATTCTTGAACGTTCTCGATTACAAGCCCGCATATCAGATCATTGCCGTACACGCCCCCATCGGCCTGTTGGACGAGCCAGGCTCGAAGGGACGCTCCTGTGATCAGCAGGCGCGGCGACTACTCGGATGGCCCAGAGCGGCGGCGATCGTCTCCGCCCCTGTTCGCCCCTCACTGAGATGTCGTAGTTACGAAGAAGCCGTAGCGGCGAACGGTGGACGCCTGAGCCCCATCGTGTGGTATCAACGCCGCAAGATCGCCGAGGTGGACAACGACATCGCCCCTTATTGGCAGCGGACTGTGTTCGAGGTGCACCCGGAGTTGAGCTTCTTTCAACTCAATGGCGACAAGCCTCTGCAGTACCCGAAGCGAACCGGCAAAGGAAGGGAGGAGCGGCGCGAGATCCTGGAGGCACGGATTCCAGGTGTCGAGCGGATCCTCGACGCTCGCTTGAATCGTATCTCTGCTGCTCGGCTCCTTGACGCAGCCGCCTGCCTTTGGACGGCCAGGAGAATCATGTCCAGAGCCGTGACCAGGCTGCCGGACGATCCCGAGTGGGACAGCCAAGGGCTGCGAATGGAGATGGTGCGATGAACGCACTCGTCCCGAAGTGGGAGGGTCCGGACGACGAGGTCAAGGCTGGCACCGTCGAGGGCATGCGGATGCTCGTCGGTTCGGCGACCGAGGCTGCGTGGGGCTCTCTGCGCCGGCGAAGTGGTAAGGCAACCAACAGCGCGAAGATGACGAGAGCCGAGGTCTGCAACCAGTACGGCCAGATGCCCGTCCGCTCATAGGAGAGGTACGTCAGCCCAGCGAGCGCCGCCGCGGCGGTCATCCATCGATAGAGCGGCACCGTGGCGGCCGCGCAGAGCATGACAGCGATGACCGGGCCCCAGTAATACGGATCCATCACTGATTCGAAGCAGCAGCGGGTGGCCAAGGCAGCGGCCATCAACCACGTCAACCATCCAAGGCTGTGACGGTGCCGGGAAGCCAGCGCCCCGCAAGCGGTTGCGACGAGCAACCCGATGATCCGGCCGGGACCGGCGGCCACCACACCTCGCCCGATCTTCGGGGCGAGAAGGACCCAGGGGGTCGGGTAGTCGATCCTCGGATAGTTCGGTTGGTCCAGCAGTGCGTGCAAGCTGGCATGGGGGTTGGGGATGACTACGACAAGGAAGAGAAAGCCAGGAAGTACAGCCGCCCTGGCCAGAAGGCCCGGCGACCGCCGCAGACCGGCGGTGAAACAGAAGAGCGGCACCAGTGCGATCACGTACAACTGCATGGCGATGGCGGCACCCAGCAGCCAGCCCACTGCCCGCCAGTGGCCGCGCTGCATGTGTACCAGACACAACACGGCCAAACCCAGGGCCACGACATCCTCGGGATGACCCCATAAGGCGAGGGCCGGCCAAACGGCGGCCGCTTCGAGAAGACTCAGTAGGCGGCGCCGCCCTACGGAGATCCGCAGCTCTCCGGCCAGGGCGTCGAAGGCAAAAAGTGGCGCAGCCGAGCAGGCCAGGGTCACCGGGCCGATGAGCAACCAGGCGGTCGGCTTCGGCTGTGGCAGGAACCCGGGCGCGGTCTCCGACAGATGCAGCGCCGAGCTGAGCATGACGAACGGAGTGAGGAAGAGATGGAAACCCGGCAGGGTGACCAGCCCAGTCCCCGAGCTGTATATGAAGGAGAACCCACCCCAGGCGATCCAGTGGGCGGCACGCACGGTTCCCCAGATGTCTCCTGGCTCGACCCAGTAGGCGGGATGATGCCGGACCACGGCAGGCCACCACAGTGTGTACGCCATACCGGTGGCGATGACCAGAACCATCATCGCCGTCAACCAGCCGGTCAACGGCCGAGCCGTCGGCTGCTTTCGCATCGTCGGCAGACGGCGTAGATAGCGGCCGTTTCGGCCGGGGGCCAAACCCGTTGATCCGGCCCCCGGCCGACTGCCGACCGTCACTTCACCAAGTAGCAGGGACTGCTTCCGTTGGGACCGACGTTACTGTCGAAGTCGGTTGGGATCGGGTTACCCGACAGCTGGATCCAGACCCCGCCGGCGCCGTCGTAGGAGATCGAGTACCCGTCTGCTGCCGTGTTGGCGTTCGGAGTGGCACGCAACCACGAACCTACGGGGTTTCCGTTCCCATCAAGCGCCGACATCGTGAGGCTGCCCAGGTTTGGTGGATAACTGCCCATCTGGGCCTTGTACGCCTCGAGCGCCGTCTCGACGCTCTTGGCGTCGGCGTTGCAGGCCGACTGCTTGGCGTTGGTGGCGGTTGTACCCACGGCGAAGACGACGATGGCCGCCAAAATAGCCAAGATGATCACCACAATCAGCAGTTCGATCAGGGTGAAACCCTCCTGGCGCTTCTTGTTGAATTTGTCCCGCATAGAAATGAAAATCCTTTCCTCACTCACACTCAATGGTTTGCTGTGATGATTCGACTGCTTGGTCTGCTCCGTCCCCAAACCTCCCCCTAGGCGGTACGACGCGACATGAAAGATCACCCGGATATATGAACTTGGCGGTAGATGCCGTACATGGCCGAGATGAGCGCAATGGCCACGAACCCGACCAAAAGTCCCACGATGAGGATGACGGCGGGTTCGAAGAGGGCGGTGAACTGCTTCAGCCGGTAGTCGAGCTCGCGGTCGAAGTAGACGGCGGCCGATCCCAGCTGTTCGTCCATGGTGCCCGTGTTCTCGCCCACCATGAGCATGTGGCGGGCCGCCGGTGGGAACAAGCCGGTGGCACTGAGCGGCGCGGCCAGGCCCTCGCCTCGCATCATCGCGGACCGTGCCTGGTTGATGCCCTTGCGATACACGCTGTTGGTCGTGGTTGAACCGGTCACCGTCATCGCTTCCGGCAGCGGCACGCCCGAGGCCACCATGGAGTGAAGGACCCGGCAGAAGCGCTCGAGGACTGCGGTTTGCATCAATTGGCCCATCAGGGGAATGCGGAGGTACATGTTGTCGCGCAGCTCCCGCCCGCGGGCCGTGGCAGAGAGCAGTATCCAGATGGCGATGAGCGCCAGGACTCCTCCCACGATGGCGAACCAATCGTTGCTGAAGAAGTTGGCAACGGCAAGCAGCATACGGGTGGGAAGAGGGAGCTTGGCGTCGAGCGAGGCGAAGAAGACTTTGAATCGCGGCAGGACGAAGGCCGTGATGACGACTACGGCCACCAAAGCGAAGCCGAACACGACACCCGGATAGGTCAAAGCCGAGGTGATCCTCCGCCGGACCTCGATGTCACGTTCGATGTAGTCGGCGAGCTGGTCGAGGACTTCGTCGAGGTTTCCCGTCAGCTCTGCCGAACGGAGGATCCCGAGATAGTAGGGAGGAAAGGCCCGCGGATGGTGCTCGGCTGCGTCGGCGAACGTCTCGCCTTCCCGAAGCGAGTCCGCCATCTCGGCGATCACCCGGGCGAAGACCTTGTCGGTCATCTCCTCGGACATGACTTCGAGTGCCTCGAGCATGGGTATCCCGGTACGGACGAAGATGGCCATTTGACGCGAGAAGTGCATCAGCTCCCGCCGTGGGACCTTCTCTTCGGTGATCTCGAACTTGAGAAGGCTTCGCTTCTCCTTCAGGGAGACGACGACCAGGCCCTGCTCCATGAGCGAACGGCGGGCCGTGCCCACTGACAGCGAGTCGAGGACGCCGGAGACTTTACTCCCATCGTGACGGGTGGCGATGAACGTGAACTTGGACATGGCTATGCGGCGTATATCGATCGGACGACTTCGGAGATCGTCGTCACGTCCTCGGTGATCAGCCTGATCGCCTCCTCACGCAGCGACCGCATGCCTTGGCTGATGGCCATGCGTTGAAGCTCTTCCTGCGTGGCCCACCCCACGATGAGGCGCTTGATCTCTGGGGTGATGCGCATGAGCTCGTACACACCGATGCGGTCGCGGTATCCGGTGCCGGCGCAGAAGTTGCAGCCCTGCCCGCGCCAGAACCTGTATTTCGGGGCACCGCCGCTCTCCGTATAGAAAACCAGCTCCTCGTCCTTGGGGTCGTAGGGCTCCTTGCAGCTGTGACAGATACGACGGACCAGGCGCTGGCTGACCACGGCCAGCACCGAGGAGGCGATGAGGAACGA
>DATHCF010000458.1:0-5211 GCA_035319705.1 Acidimicrobiales bacterium
CACGGCTTCTACGAGGGCGTCTTCACCGCCATGGACGTCCCCTACGAACCCGTGCGGTGGCAGGCGGACGTGAACGTGATCGAGGGCGAGCACCTTCGGCTGCTCAAGCAGGTGCACGTCCAGAGCCTCATCAACATGTACAGGGTCCGTGGCCACCTCATCGCCGACCTCGACCCTTTGGCTGCCGAGCGCAGGCCGTTGCATCCGGAGCTGGATCCCACCACCTACGGGCTCACCTTGTGGGACCTGGACCGGGAATTCGTGGTCGACGGGTTGGCGGGCCGCAACGTGATGACCTTGGGCAGTGCCCTCGACGTCCTGCGAGATGCCTACTGCCGGACCCTCGGGGTGGAGTACATGCACATCCAGGACCCCGAACAGAAGCGATGGATCCAAGAGCACGTGGAGGGAATTCCACTCACATTGGCGCCCGACGAGCAGCGTCACGTCCTCGACCGGTTGAACGCCGCCGAAGCCTTCGAGCGGTTCCTCCACAGCCGGTATGTGGGACAGAAGCGCTTCAGCCTCGAAGGGGCCGAGTCGACCATCGTGGTGCTGGACACCATCTTGGACCAGGCCGCCGCCGCCGGGTTGTCGGAGTCGGTACTGGGCATTGCCCATCGGGGCCGGCTGAACGTGCTGGCCAACATCGTGGGCAAGTCGTACCGGGAAATATTCCGGGAATTCGAAGGTGACCTCGACCCGGAGTCGGTCCAGGGGTCGGGCGATGTGAAGTACCACAAAGGTGCCACCGGGAAGTTCGTCGGACGCAGCGGTGGCGAACTCGCCCTGACCCTGGCCTCCAATCCGTCACATCTCGAGGCGGTCGACCCGGTGGTGGAGGGCATGACCCGGGCCAAGCAGGACCAGCTGTACGAGGACGACCGCCTGTCGGTGCTGTCGGTGCTGGTGCACGGCGACGCAGCCTTCGCAGGCCAGGGGGTGGTGGCCGAGACCCTGGAGCTGTCGCAGCTGACCGGCTATCGCATCGGCGGGACCGTGCATCTCGTCATCAACAATCAGCTCGGCTTCACCACCGCACCCGAGTCGGCCCGCTCGTCGGTGTATCCCACCGACGTGGCCAAGATGGTGCAGTCCCCGGTCTTCCACGTGAACGGCGACGATCCCGAAGCCTGTGTGCGGGCCGCGCGTCTGGCCTTCGGCTTCCGCCAGGCTTTCCACAAGGACGTCGTCATCGACCTCGTCTGCTACCGCCGATACGGCCACAACGAAGGCGACGATCCGAGCTACACCCAGCCCCGGATGTACGCCCTCATCGACACCCACCGGTCGGTGCGAAAGCTGTACACCGAGAGCCTGGTGCGGCGCGGGGACATCACCTTGGAGGAGGCCGAGAAGGCGTTGGATGACTTCCGGTCCCGCCTGCAGCTGGCCCTCGACGAAACTCGCCAGAGTGCACCTCCGCAGCCGACGACGCTCCCGGCACCACCCCCTGTCGAGGTGCCCCCGCCGGCGCCGTCCACCGGCGTCGCCCGGGAGGAGCTCGAACGGCTCTCAAGGGCGGCGGTGGCAGTACCGGAGGGCTTCACCCTCCATCCCAAGTTGGCCCGGCAGTTCGCCCAGCGCGCCGAGATGGTCGACCGGGGCCAGGTGGACTGGTCACTGGGGGAGGCCATGGCCTTCGGGTCGCTGTTGCTCGAGGGCACCGACGTGCGGCTGTCGGGCCAGGACACCCGGCGCGGCACCTTCTCTCAGCGGCACGCGGTCCTGGTCGACTTCAGTACGGGGGCGGAATGGGTGCCGCTGGCCCACCTCGGCGACGAGTCGGCACGCTTTGGCGTGTACGACTCGTTGCTGTCGGAGTACGCGGCGCTGGGCTTCGAATACGGGTACTCCGTGGAGGCTCCTCAGGCCTTGGTGGCGTGGGAGGCACAGTTCGGGGACTTCGACAACGGGGCCCAGATCGTCATCGACAACTTCCTGGTCGCCGCCGAGGACAAGTGGGGACAGCGCTGCAGGCTGGTCCTTCTCTTGCCGCACGGGTACGAGGGTCAAGGACCCGAGCACTCCTCGGCCCGGATCGAGCGGTTCTTGACGTTGTCCGCCCGCGGCAACATGCGGCTGGCGCAACCCACCACCGTCGCACAGTACTTCCACCTGCTCCGGTCGCAGGTCCGCACGCCTCTTCGTCGCCCCTTGGTGGTGTTCACCCCCAAATCGCTGCTTCGGGCCCGGCAGTCGCGCTCCCCGATCGACGACCTCACCACCGGGAGCTTCGCAGAGGTCCTCGACGACCCGGCCGTCAACGGCGCCGGGTACGAGCGAATCGAGCCACGAGAAGTGCAGCGGGTGATGCTTTGCTCGGGCAAGGTCGCATGGGAGGTCATGGCCCGGCGAGAGGATCTGCGAGCCGGCAAGGCGGATCTGCCCGTGCCCGGCGTCGACCCGGCGGCGGTGGCGGTGGTGAGAGCCGAGCAGCTCTACCCCTGGCCCGAGGCGCGCCTGGCCGAGGTGCTCGACCGGTACCCGCGGGCCACCGAGGTGGTCTGGGTGCAGGAAGAGCCGGAGAACATGGGTCCGTGGAACTTCGTGCACGGCCGGCTGCACCGTCTACTGCGCGACCGGTTCGCCCTCACCCATGTGAGCCGGGCGGAATCGGCCAGCCCCGCCACCGGCAGCGCCGCCCTCCACCACCTCGAGCAGGAGGACCTGCTCCGGCGCGCCTTCGCCTGACGCCGCCCTCCTACAGCTGACGCCGGCTGTCAGCGAAGCCCGATGCCCAGGACCGCCTCGAGCTCGCCGAGAGCGACCTCCGGCTGCTTTACCTTGATGGTGACCATGCCCAGAGCTCGCGCCGGCTTCAGATTCACGCCCAGGTCGTCCAGGAACACGGCGCGGTGCGGGACGACACCGAGCTCCCTGCACGCCAGTTCGTAGAACCGGGGGTCCGGCTTGCGCATCCCCACCTGGGAGGAGGCGACCACGGCGTCGAACAGGGTGAGGACCTCCGTCAGTGCCTCGCCTTGCGCCGCTTCGTCGCCGGGAAGAAGAAAGTTGTTGGTCAACAGGCCCGTCTTGAAGTGCCGGCGGCACCGTCGCACCGCCTCCAGCATCTGCGGCCTGACGACGCCGGAGAACATGGCGAACAGGGCACGGGCGTCCAGCCGGCCGCCGACCGCCGACGCCTCGGCCTCGAAGGCGTCGCAGAACGTGTCGAAGTCGATCTCGTTGCGCTCGAGCCGGGCGCAGGCGTTCTCGTGATGGTCGGCGGCGTTGAGTGTGCGGATGAAATCGCCTGGCAGGCCGTTCTCCTGCTCGTAGCGGGTGAAGGCCTCGAAGGGGCTGTCGGTCAACACCCCGCCCATGTCGAACAGCACAGCTTCCACCTCTGGGTTCGGCGACCGTGTGTCTCCCGGGCCTCCCGGGCCTCCCGGCCCGGCAGCGGCGGCATCCGTCACGCCAACAACGCCTCGGCCAGGTCTCCCCACAGCCCGGCGGACAGTCCGAGCGACTCGACGTCGACACGCTCGTCGACGCCGTGGAACATGGTGGCGTAGTCCTCGAAGCTCAAGCGCTGGGAGAACAATCCGAATCCGTAGGCAACCGTCCCGAGCCGGCGGAAGAAGCGGGCGTCGGTGGCCCCCACCGAGACGAACGGGACGCAGCGAGCTCCCGGGTAGGGTCGCTGCACCACTCGCTCGATGGCCGCCCAAAGCGGCGTGTCAAGGGGTGAAGTGGTGGCCGGAAAAGACTCGTGCCAGACGACCTCCACGTCGCCGGAGAGGTCCCCGAGGGCCTCTCGCACCATGGCTTCCACATCCGGGAGCTGCCAACCTGGCAGCCCCCGGATGTCGAGCTGGATCTCCGCCCGGTCGGGGATGATGTTGAGCTTGGTGCCACCGCGCATCATCGTCGGCGCCACAGTGGTGTGGGTGCAGGCATGGGCTTGGCGGGCCAGGCCGAGGGCGGGGAGCTCGGCACAAAACTGGTCGATGCGTTCGGGGTCGAGCAGGAGCTCGCCGATGGCGCCGGGAAAGCCCATGCCTTCCACGAACCGTCGCCATGCCTCGTGGATCTCGGCCGGCACTTCGTGGGCGGCCAATCGCTCTACCACCATGGCGGCTTTCACCACGGCACTGTCGGTGCGCAGCGGCTGTGAGCCGTGGCCCGGGGTACCGCGCACGAGCAGCGTGCACCAGAACACGCCCTTCTCGCCGGTGATCACCGGCAGTCGCAGTCCGTCGGGGGTGGACCGGGGGAAGCCGCCGGCCTCGGTGATGAGGTAGTCGGTCGACACGTCGTCGGCCATGTGCTCGGTCAGCCATCCGGCACCATGGGCGCCGAGGCCCTCCTCGTCGGCGACGCCGACGAAGAGGAGGTCACCTCGGGGGCGAAAACCGCCGGCGGCGAGATGGCGCAGCGCCACCGCCATCGAAGACGTGAGGTTCAGCATGTCCACCGCGCCCCGACCCCATACCTCTCCGTCGATCAGCTCCCCACCGAAAGGGTCGTGGCGCCAGTCTTCGGGGTTGGCGGGCACGACGTCGGTGTGGCCCAGCAGCATCAACGAAGGCGCCTCACGGTCGGCACCCTCCATGCGGGCGACGACGGTGGCCCGGCCGGGCACAGGCTCGACGACCTCGAGGTCGAGGCCGGGGCCCGCCAACACGGATTGCAGGACTTCGGCGTTGCGTCGTTCGTGGCCGGAGGCCGCCGTCCCGTCGTTCACGCAGCCGTTGCGGATGAGCTCCTGGAGGAGCTCGGTCACCTCCGACGTGAGGGGCTGCGGCACCACCACCGGCATCCTACGGGGGTATCCGAGGAGCACAGCGGGCATGAGCGGCCCGCCGGCACCGGGATGCTTGACTGACGGTGGTGAGCCCCACTCGGGTCGTCGTCGACGGTTCCAATATCGCCACCGAGGGGCGCACTTTGCCCAGCCTGCGGCAATTGGACCAGGCGGTACGCCAGTTCCAGGAGGAATTTCCCGACTCCGAGCCCATCGTGGTGGTCGACGCCACCTTCGGCCACCGCATCGCCGCCTCGGAGCGCAAAGCCTTCGAGGACGGGTTGGCCCACGGCGAGCTGGTGTCGCCTCCGGCGGGGGCTATCGGGCGAGGTGACGCCTTCGTGCTCCGCATCGCCGAGCGCGTCGGAGGACAGGTTCTCTCCAACGACTCCTTTCAGGAGTTCCACCTCGAGCACCCGTGGTTGTTCGAGGAGGGACGGCTCGTCGGCGGCAAGCCCGTC